>NZ_BAAAPF010000555.1:0-2496 GCF_039531005.1 Streptomyces synnematoformans | reverse complement strand
GGCTGGCGCGGCGGCGGACACGGAGGCCACCGCGGCGCTGCTGGCCGCCCGGCTCGGGGTGCCGGTGCTGCCGGCGTACGCGTCGGCCGCCGCGCCGACCGTCGCGGAGGCGGCCCGTACCCTCGCCGCCCGTGGCCGCCGCCGTATCGGCGTGGCCTGCTGCTTCACGGCGCCGGGCCTCTTCGCCCGGCGCACGCCGGCCGCCGCGGCGGCGCTGGCGCTGCCCGCCGCGGCGCCGCTGGGCGCGCACCCGGCGCTCGCGCGGCTCGTACTCCACCGCTACGACGAACAGCTCGCCGCCCGCCGCGGGGCCGTCCGCACCGCGGCCTGAGCGCACGCCACGCCGACGTCGCCGCAGGGTTCTCTCCCCCGCCGTCCGCCTCTACCCTGACGGCCCAGGCACCCGGGCCGAGGGGACGGGCCCGGGCCGAGGAGAAGGGCAGCCGGCGATGGCGGCGTGGACGGTGAGCGACATTCCGGACCAGACGGGCCGCGTGGCGGTGGTCACCGGGTCGAACGGCGGCGTCGGCTACCCCGTCGCCCGCGAGTTCGCCCGCCGCGGCGCGCACGTGGTCCTCGCCTGCCGCAGCGAGCGCCGCGGCACCGAGGCGTGCGCGCGGCTGCGGGCGGAGGTGCCGGCCGCCGGGGTGGAGTTCCGCCCGCTGGACCTCGCCGAGCTGGCCTCCGTACGGGACTTCGCCCGCAGCTTCGCCGCCGACCGCCTCGACCTGCTGGTCAACAACGCGGGCGTGATGGCGCTGCCGTACCGCGAGACCGCCGACGGCTTCGAGATGCAGATGGGGGTGAACCACTTCGGCCACTTCGCCCTCACCGGCCTGCTGCTGCCGAAGCTCCTGGCGACCCCCGGGGCCCGCGTCGTCAGCGTGTCCAGCATCGCGCACCTCGCCGCCCGGGTGGACCCCGCCGACCTCGGCTCGCGGAGCGACTACCGCCCCTTCCGCGCGTACGCCCGCACCAAGTCGGCGAACCTGCTCTTCGTCCACGAGCTGGCCCGCCGGCTGGCCGCGTCCGGCTCGGACGTCGTCGCCGCCGCGGCCCACCCCGGCTACGCCGCCACCAACCTGCAGCTCGTCGGCCCCCGCATGGAGGGCCGCCGGCTCGCCGAGCGCCTGAACCTCCTCGGCTACCGGGCCTTCGCCCAGTCCGCCGACCAGGGCGCGCTGCCGGTGCTCTTCGCCGCCACCGCCCCGGAGGTCCGCCCCGACGCGTTCATCGGCACCCGGCTGCAGGGCTGGCGCGGCGGGCCCGCGCGGTCCTGGCGGGCGCGGTGGACGCTGGACGACGCGGCGTCGGAGGGGCTGTGGGAGCACTCGGTGAAGCTGACGGGCGTCGCCTACGAGGCGCTGGCGCCGTGAGGCGCCGGGCGACCCTCCGCGAAGCCCTGGAGGCCCTCGTACCCTCCCGGTAGCCCGGCCGGGCCCGGTCCCCGCTTGTTGGACTGCAGGGAACCCGCGGCCGAACGGGCGTTCACTCTCTGTCAACCTCGCGGCCCTACCGTTCGAAACGCGGCCCGCGGGCGGCTGTCCCGGGCTCCCCCACCTCAAGGAGTGGATGGTCGTGCAGCGCCGTTCTTTCCTGCGCGGAGCGGTCGTCGGCGGTTCGGCGGCGGCGTTCGGCGGCAGCCTGTGGATGGGGTCGGCCGCGGCGGATCCGGCGCAGCCGGGGGCCGGGCCGTACGGAGGGCTGGGGCCGGCCGACGGGAACGGGATCCGGCTGCCCGAGGGCTTCACCAGCCGCGTCGTGGCGCGGTCCGGGCAGCCGGTGGCGGACACGTCGTACACCTGGCACCCGGCGCCCGACGGCGGCGCCTGCTTCGCCGACGGCGACGGCTGGATCTACGTCTCCAACTCCGAGGTCACCCCCTCCGGCGGCGCGGGCTCGATCCGCTTCACCGCCGCCGGCGAGGTGGCGGGCGCGTACCGCATCCTGTCGGGGACGCGGCAGAACTGCGCGGGCGGCCACACGCCGTGGAACACCTGGCTGTCGTGCGAGGAGGTCGACCGCGGCTACGTCTACGAGACCGACCCCTGGGGCGCGAACGCCGCCGTGCGGCGCGACGCGATGGGCCGCTTCAAGCACGAGGCGGCGGCCGCGGACCCGGAGCGGCGGGTCGTCTACCTCACCGAGGACGTCTCCGACGGCTGCTTCTACCGCTTCCGGCCCGCCACCTGGGGCTCGCTGTCCGCGGGCACCCTGGAGGTGCTGCGCATGGGCCCCGGCACCTCGGGCCCGGTGACGTGGGCGCCGGTGCCGGACCCGAGCGGCGCGTCGACGGCGACGCGGCACCAGGTGGCGGGCGCCAAGCGCTTCGACGGCGGCGAGGGCTGCCACTACTCCGGCGCCGCGGGCATCTGCTGGTTCACGACGAAGGGCGACGGCCGGGTCTGGCAGTACGACGCGGCGGCGGAGACCCTGGAGCTGGCCTACGACGACTCCCTCGTCTCCGGCACCGCCCCGCTCACCGGCGTCGACAAC
>NZ_BAAAPF010000554.1:0-2500 GCF_039531005.1 Streptomyces synnematoformans | reverse complement strand
CGCCGCGGTACGGATCCGCGCCAGCGCCGCCGCGCTGCCCCGGGCGAACGCCGGCGTCCGGCGCCCGTCGCCCTCGGCCTCCGCCGCGACCTGCAGCAGCAGCCACGCGTACCGGTTGACGCCCGGCGCCAGCCCGGCGTCGACGGTGCGGGCGGCCTCCTCGCGGGCGCCCGTCAGGTCGCCGCGCGCCACCGCGGCCGCGGCCGTCAGCGTGCTCAGCGGGATCGCCATCTGCGGCTGCGCCGCCTGCGGCCCCAGCCGGTCGCGCGCGGTGGCCAGCAGCGCCTCCGCCCGGGTCACGTCCCCGCGGAACAGTGCCAGCCGGGCGCGCGACTGCGCCAGGCTGCCGTACGCCAGGGCGGCGATCGCGTCCCGCTCCGCCCGGCCGGCGATCCGCTCCGCCTCGTCCCAACGGCCCATCGACACCAGGGAGTCCACCTGGTTGCCGAGCGAGAACGCCACCTTGGCACGCCGCCCGCGGCTCGCCGCCGCCCGCGCCGCGTCCGCGGCGACCTCCGCCGCCTCCCGCGAGCGGCCCAGGTTCTCCAGCGCGGCTGACAGGTTCAGCTCCGCCCCGGCCGCCGCCGTGTAGTCGCCGGTGCGCCGGGCGCGGTCGCGGACCTCGCGCAGGATGTCCAGGCCCAGCTCCTCCTGGCCGGAGTCCTCCAGGTGGACGCCGTACGCCACCCGGGCGTTCAGCTCCAGGTTCTCCGCGCCGGCCGCGGCGGCGGTGCGTACCGCCTGTTCGGCCGCGGCGAGACCTTCCGGCCGGCCGGGCCGGTGCAGCATCTCCCAGCCCGCCGCGGCCGTCAGCGCCAGCGCCGGCACCTGCGACGGCGGCCGGTCGCACACCAGCCGCAGCGCGTGGTCCAGCTCGGCGCGGCCGTCCCCGCGGGCCAGCTGCTCCACCAGCCAGTGCCGCTGCACCCAGAACCACGCCGCGCGCAGCGGCTCGGCATCCTCGTCGATGGCCTCCAGGGCGCGCCGGGTCAGCGCCAGCGCCCGTTCCCGCTCGTCGGCGAGCCGGGCGGCCACGACGGTCTCGGCGAGCAGGTCCAGCTCGGTGAGCGGCGTGTCCGCCGCGCACGTCTCGTAGTCCTCGATGCCGTCCGCGGCCCGCAGCCGGGCGCGGACCTCGGGCGACACGTCGTCCCACAGCTCCATCGCCCGCTTCAGCAGCTCGTACTGCTCGGCGAACGCGTGCCGGCAGCGCGCCTCCACCGCCGCCGCCAGCACCGCCGGCAGTGCCCGGGCGCTGTCCCGGCCGTGGTGCCAGTGCCGGGCGATGCGGGTGAGCCGCTGCTCGGCGCGGACGAGCGCGGGGTCGGCCTCCAGCACCTCGGCGAAGCGGCGGTTGAGCCGGGAGCGCTCGCCGGGCAGCAGGTCGTCGCGGACCGCCTCGCGCAGCAGGGCGTGCCGGAAGCGGTACGACTCGCCGTCCTCGTCGGGTACGAGCACGTTGCCGGCGACGGCCGCGCGCAGCGCCGCCAGCAGCGCGTCCTCGTCCTCGCCGGTGACCGCGGCGAGCAGCGCGTGCTCCGCGTGGCCGCCGGCCTCGGCGGCGACCCGCACGACCTGCTGGGCGGGCTCGCTCAGCCGCTCGACGCGGACGAGCAGCAGGTCGCGCAGCGACTCGCTGAGGCCGCAGTCGGGGTTGGCCGACAGCTCCTCGACGAAGAACGGGTTGCCCTCGCTGCGCCGGAAGATGTCGTCGGCGCGGGCGGGCGCCGGCACGTCGCCGTGGATGCCGGTGAGCTGGGCGGCGACCTCGTCGCGGCTGAGCGGCGCCAGCTCGATGCGGCGTACGGTGCGCAGCCGGTCCAGCTCGGCGAGGAAGGGGCGCAGCGGGTGGCGGCGGTGGATGTCGTCGGAGCGGTAGGTCGCCAGCAGCATGAGCCGGGTGGCCTGCAGGGTGCGGAAGAGGTACGAGAGCAGCTCGCGGGTGGAGCGGTCGGACCAGTGCAGGTCCTCCAGGGCCAGGACGACGGCGCGGTCGGCGGCCAGCCGCTCCAGGCTCTGCGCGGTCAGCTCGAACAGGCGGGTGCGCCCGTCGCGTTCGTGCGGCGGGGAGCCGGCCGGCGGCGCGTAGGAGGCGTCGGGCAGCAGCCGGGACAGCTCGGCCTCGCGGCCCGCCACGGCGGCGGCGAGGGCGTCGTCGCCCAGCTCGCGCTGCAGCGACCGCAGCGCGGTGGTGAACGGCGCGAACGGCAGCCCGTCCGCGCCCAGCTCCACGCAGCCGCCGGCGGCGGTCACCGCCCCCGCCGCGCGGGCCGCGGTGAGGAACTCCTCCACCAGCCGCGTCTTGCCGACCCCGGCCTCGCCCGCCACCACGAGCGCCTGCGGTTCGCCCGCGGAGGCGCGGGCGAGCACGGCGTCGAGCGTCTTGAGTTCTTCCGTGCGTCCGGCGAGTACGGGACTGAGGCGGACGGCTTTCACGCCGCCGAGGATGTCATGCGCCTCGGCCCCGGCGACAGGT
Source organism: Streptomyces synnematoformans (assembly GCF_039531005.1). Classification (NCBI taxonomy): domain Bacteria; kingdom Bacillati; phylum Actinomycetota; class Actinomycetes; order Kitasatosporales; family Streptomycetaceae; genus Streptomyces; species Streptomyces synnematoformans. Next base: position 24 of record NZ_BAAAPF010000554.1, on the reverse strand, counting down.
GCCGGCGGGGCTGCCACCGTCAGG
>NZ_BAAAPF010000553.1:0-2519 GCF_039531005.1 Streptomyces synnematoformans | reverse complement strand
CAGCGACAGGCGGGTGGGCCGGCGACGGCCGGCGCCGGAGGACGGGCGCCGGCTGCCGCGGGCCCGCGACCGGCGGCGGCTGCCGCCGGACCGCGGCCGACGGACTCCGCCATCCCCCATCCCGCCGGAGGGGAGTACCCGGTTCCGCGTCCCGGCCCGGCCGGCACAGACGAACCGGTGAACCGGGCCGCTGCGGCTGCCGCTCGCGGCCCGGAAACCCCGGCCGCGACGCCCGGCGGACCACCGCACCCGGGCGCGGCCCCTCCCCGCACCGCCGACGAGGCGCTGGCCGCGCTGCTGGCGTTCGCCGAGCCGTACCGGGACGACCCCCGCGTGGCCGGCCGGATCGCCGAGGCGCACGACCTGCAGGCCGGACTCGCCGCCCGCCGCGGCGAGACGGAGCGCGCCGCCGCGCTGTACGAGCAGGCGGTCCGCGAGCACGACGCCGCCGGCGTCCCCTGGTACGCGGTGCACGCCCGGGCCGAACTGGCCGGACTCGCCGCCCGCCGCGGCGACCGCGAGACCGCCGAGCGCGCCGTGCGCGGCGCGCTGGAGCACAGCGCCGCGTACGGCCGTCCCGCCGGGCAGGCGAGCCTGCACCTGCAGCTGGCCGACGTCCTGTGCAACACGGGCCGCGAGGCCGAGGGCGCCGAGCACCTGCTCGAAGCCGCCCATTGGGCCGACGAGGCCGGCGACTCCGACGGCATGGGCGCCTGGGCCCGCCACCACCTCGGCGGCGCCCTGCTCCGCCTCGGCCGGCCGGCGGAGGCGGCGACGGTGCTGGAGGACGCGCTCGCCGACATCGACGCCGAACGGCACGGCGAAGGCCCCGTCGTGCAGACCCGCTGGTGGCTGGGCGACGCCCTGCGGCGGCTCGGGGAGCACGAGCAGGCGGCGGAGCAGTACGTGCGGGCCGCGGAGACCGCCGCCGGGTGGGACGGCGACGGGGCCCGCGACCACGCGGTGCTGGCGACGCTGGCCGCGCAGGCGCTGAGCGCGGCGGAGATCGACGTCCAGGCCGAGCGCGCCTACGAGCGCGCGGGCGCGCTGTGGCGGGAGCTGGGCGACGTCCCGGCGCTGATCCGCACGCTCCGGGCCCGCGCCTGGCTGGCCGTCCGCCCGGACCGGGCGGGCCCGGCGGCGGCCCGGGAGCTGATGGCGCAGGCGGAGCGGGAGCTGACGGCGGCCCTGGCGGCGACACCCCCCGCGGAGCCAGCCGCGGTGTCCGGAGGCGGCGGCCCTGCGTCCGTGCCGTCAGCACCCGGCCGAGTCGCCTCCGCCGGTGTGTGTGCCCCGGCCGCGGCTGGTTCCGCGGGGGGTGTCGCCGCCAGGGCCGCCGTCAGCTCCCGCTCCGCCTGCGCCATCAGCTCCCGGGCCGCCGCCGGGCCCGCCCGGTCCGGGCGGACGGCCAGCCAGGCGCGGGCCCGGAGCGTGCGGATCAGCGCCGGGACGTCGCCCAGCTCCCGCCACAGCGCGCCCGCGCGCTCGTAGGCGCGCTCGGCCTGGACGTCGATCTCCGCCGCGCTCAGCGCCTGCGCGGCCAGCGTCGCCAGCACCGCGTGGTCGCGGGCCCCGTCGCCGTCCCACCCGGCGGCGGTCTCCGCGGCCCGCACGTACTGCTCCGCCGCCTGCTCGTGCTCCCCGAGCCGCCGCAGGGCGTCGCCCAGCCACCAGCGGGTCTGCACGACGGGGCCTTCGCCGTGCCGTTCGGCGTCGATGTCGGCGAGCGCGTCCTCCAGCACCGTCGCCGCCTCCGCCGGCCGGCCGAGGCGGAGCAGGGCGCCGCCGAGGTGGTGGCGGGCCCAGGCGCCCATGCCGTCGGAGTCGCCGGCCTCGTCGGCCCAATGGGCGGCTTCGAGCAGGTGCTCGGCGCCCTCGGCCTCGCGGCCCGTGTTGCACAGGACGTCGGCCAGCTGCAGGTGCAGGCTCGCCTGCCCGGCGGGACGGCCGTACGCGGCGCTGTGCTCCAGCGCGCCGCGCACGGCGCGCTCGGCGGTCTCGCGGTCGCCGCGGCGGGCGGCGAGTCCGGCCAGTTCGGCCCGGGCGTGCACCGCGTACCAGGGGACGCCGGCGGCGTCGTGCTCGCGGACCGCCTGCTCGTACAGCGCGGCGGCGCGCTCCGTCTCGCCGCGGCGGGCGGCGAGTCCGGCCTGCAGGTCGTGCGCCTCGGCGATCCGGCCGGCCACGCGGGGGTCGTCCCGGTACGGCTCGGCGAACGCCAGCAGCGCGGCCAGCGCCTCGTCGGCGGTGCGGGGAGGGGCCGCGCCCGGGTGCGGTGGTCCGCCGGGCGTCGCGGCCGGGGTTTCCGGGCCGCGAGCGGCAGCCGCAGCGGCCCGGTTCACCGGTTCGTCTGTGCCGGCCGGGCCGGGACGCGGAACCGGGTACTCCCCTCCGGCGGGATGGGGGATGGCGGAGTCCGTCGGCCGCGGTCCGGCGGCAGCCGCCGCCGGTCGCGGGCCCGCGGCAGCCGGCGCCCGTCCTCCGGCGCCGGCCGTCGCCGGCCCACCCGCCTGTCGCTG
>NZ_BAAAPF010000552.1:0-2527 GCF_039531005.1 Streptomyces synnematoformans | reverse complement strand
CCCGCGTACCGGCCTGGTACGCGGCCATCACCCCGGCCCGCGCCGCGGGCACCCCGTCCCCGGCCTGCCCGCCCCCACCCGAGGCGGGGGCGGAGCCACCGCGCGGGTGGCCCCCGGGCCGCCCCGCGGGGCCCGCGGGCTGCGTGTGCTGCGACCGCACCGCTTCCTGCCCCGGCCCCGGCCCCGGATTCCCGTACGCCGCCGGACCGCCGCGTACGCCGCTACCGGCGTGCCCGCCTCCGTGAGCCGGACCGCCCTGCGCACCGCCACCGGCAGGCACGCCTGCCTGAGCCGGACCGCCCCGCGCACCGCCGCCCGAGGGCCCGCCGTGGGCCCCGGTTACGTGCTGTCCGCCGGAGGGCTCGCCCCCCTGCGGTCTGCCCCGCGGCTGTTGCCCCTGCCCGCCGCCCGGACCGCCGACACCCTGCCCGCGCTGACCACCGGGACCGCCGGGAAGACCGGCACCGCTCCCGGCCGCGCCGCCCTGCTGCCACGCACCGAACGGCCACCCGTCGGCACCCTCGTCCGGCTCCCCGGGGCCCTCGCCGTAAGCCGCACCGCCCGGCGCGCCCGGCGCGGCCCCCGTGCCCCCCGCCCCGTACGGAGCCGAGCGCCACACCTCGTCGTCCTCGTCGTACGGCGGCGTGCCGTACGGGCCCGCACCGCCCCGCGCGTCCGCGCCGGCCGCGCCGTCCCCGTACGGTCCCGGGCCGTCGTTCCACCCCGGTCCCGGCGGTAAGACACCGCTCTCCTGCCGTCCCGCCGCCCCTCGCGCCGCGTCCTGCGCCGGGAGGAACCCCGTCGCCGGGTCCGGGAGTTGCGGCAGGCGGCCGTCCGCCGGGTCGCCGGGGAAGCCCGGGCCCGGGGCCGGTGTCGCGCCGGGCGGGGGGCCTGGGCTGCCGGAGGGGCGCGGCGGCTCGCCGTGGCCCGGCGGCGGGGGCAGCGGGTCGTACCCGCACAGCGCCTCCTCCGCCGCGGCCGACGCCAGCCCGGTCAGCACCACCCGGCCGTCGTCGCAGACGAGCACCGTGCGCGTCGTGATGTTCCGGTGGGTCCAGCCGTGCGCGTGCAGCGCACGCAGCGCGGTGAGGATGTCCGCCGCGACCTCCGCCCCGCGGTACGGGCTCAACGGCCGCTCCTCCAGCAGCCCTTCGAGCGTCCGCGCGGGCACCAGCTCGCTGACGATCCAGAGGCTGCCGCCCTCCTCGAACACGTCGAAGACCTGCGCCAGCCGGGGGTGGTCGGGGATCGCGGCGGCCGCGCGGGCGGCGTCCATCGCCCGCTGCACCACCGTGCTCGCCGCGCTCCGGCCCGTCCCGTCCCCGTACCCGGAGGGGTCCGCGCCGGGGCCGCCGTCCTCTATCAGCTCGGCCTCGACGATCTCCGGCAGCGGCACCTGTCCGATGAGGACGTCCTGCCCGCTGTACGTGTCGAAGGCGCGCGTGTGGATGGGTTCGGCGTCGACGGCAGCCGGTAGCCGGTAACGGTCGGCGAGCACCCGGCCCGCGTAGTCGTCCACGAACGCCTCCCCACAACCGCGCAACGAGCCTGAGGCCGGGCCGAATGCGGTCGGTATTCAGCCTGGTCCGGATGCGTACGGTCCGCGAGACATCACGATACGTGCTCGACGGTGGGTCTGCGCCCTGCTCGCGCGGGTTAGTCGACCGGCTTGAAGGATTCGAACGCCGTGTCGCGCAGCTCCCGGCACTCCGCGCCGTTCCACTCGTCGGCCGGGCAGCTGATCATTATCGCGTAGCCGTGGGTGTCGTCCACGGCGAACCCGCGGTCCAGGACCCGTATCCGCTGCCCGTCCTGTATCCGGCTGAACTGCCAGTCCGCGACGGTCGGATAACCGCGCCACTCGATCTCCTTCATCGAGATCCGGCGGTAGCCGGGGCTGGACGACCGCACGGCGTCCTCTATGTCGCGCCAGTTCGACAGCGCTCCGCCCGGGGTGTTGTTGGGCTGGGACGTGAAGTCGATCTGCACGCGGGGGAACCGGGAGGACCCGCTGAAGATCGCGCCGCCCCCGCCGGGCGAGGTGTCGGTGCGCTGCCAGCCGTCGGGGAGGGCCACGGAGAAGCTGAACTCCGGCTCGGTGAGGGTCGCGTAGCCGTCGGGGAGGCCGGCGGAGCCCTCGCCGGAACCGTCGCCGTCGCCCTTGCCCTCGTCGTCGCCGGAGCCCTGGCCCGGGCCGGCGCCGCCGTCTCCGTCGTCGGCCGCGCCGCCGTCCTCGTCGTCGTCCTGCCCCTGCCGCTTCTCGTCCTGGGCGTCGTCCTTGCCGGAGCCGGCCTGGTCCTTGCCCTGCTGCCCCTCCTTGCCGTCCTGCGCGCCCGCGCCGGCGCTCTGTCCGCCTTCGCTGCCGGACGAGCCCGAGTCGGAGTCGCCGCCGCCGAGCGCGACGGCGAGGACCGTGCCGAGGATCGCCAGCGCGACCACGGCGGCGATGACCGCCAGCGTGCGCCGGGGCAGCGCGGCCACCCGGGCCGAGAGCGCTCGGGCGCCCGCCCGCGCCCGGGCCGCGGCC
>NZ_BAAAPF010000551.1:0-2528 GCF_039531005.1 Streptomyces synnematoformans | reverse complement strand
CGCCGCGCGGGCCACGGCCCGGCGCAGCCTCCGGGCCGCCCCGCTCCCGCTCCCGGGACCCGCCCCGCGGCCCCGCTGCCGGCGCTTCGCCCGGCCCGCCGGACCGCCCGGGTCCCGATCCGCCGGGCCGTCACCCGTCCACCCGTCCGTCCCGCCGGCCCCGTACGCCGGCGCGCCCCCGCCCGTACGCCCCCGCGCGAACAGCCCGCGTACCCGCCCGTACCGACCGATGCCCGCACCCGCCCTCGCCGTCACCGGTTCAGTGTGCCAACCCGCCCGCCGCCGCCGGATCCCCCGCGCGGCCCACCTCCCGTCCGCCCGGCGCCTACGCCGCGGGGATGACGCCGCCCGCCGTCGGCCGGATGCGGTACGGACCTTCCGCACCGCGGCCGACGTGCCCGCGTGGCCGCCGCGCTTAGCGTCGGGCCGCACGCCGACCGCCGAGCTGGGGAGGGACCCGGGCCATGGCCGCTGAACCGCACGCAGCAGAAGCCGAACCCGCAGCAGGAGCCGCATCCGTGACCGCGGTCGCGGCCGGGGCCGGAGCCGCCGAGGAGGCCGGCCGCGGCGCCGGGGTCCTCATCGACCTGCGCGGCGTCAGCAGGACGTACGACGACGGCCCGCCCGCGCTGGACGACCTGACCCTGACCGTACGCACCGGGGAGGCGCTGGCCGTGCTGGGGCCGTCCGGCAGCGGCAAGTCGACGCTGCTCAACCTCGTCGCCGGCCTGGACCGCCCGGACGCCGGCACCGTCACCGTCGACGGCCTGCGGGTGGACGAGCTGGGCGAGAGCGCGTCGGCGAAGTACCGGCGGGCGGCGATCGGCATAGTGTTCCAGTTCTTCAACCTGCTCGACGACCTGACCGTCGCCGACAACGTGCTGCTGCCGGCCCAGTTGGCCGGCCTGCCGCGGGCCGGCGCCGCCGCCCGGGCCGCCGAACTGCTGGCGTACCTCGGCATCGAACGGCACGCCCGCGCGTACCCCGGCCGGCTGTCGGGCGGCGAGCGGCAGCGCGTCGCGGTGGCCCGGGCGCTGATGAATCGCCCGTCGCTGCTGCTCGCGGACGAGCCCACGGGGGCGCTGGACACCGCGTCGGGCGCGGAGGTCCGCGAGCTGCTGCGCGAGCTGCACGCCGACGGGCAGACGATCGTGCTGGTGACGCACGACCTGACGCTCGCGGAGTCGTGCGCGACGCGGACGGTGGAGCTGGTGGACGGCCGGATCGCGCGGGACAGCGCGGCCGGGTGGGAAACGGGCGCGCTGCCGCCGCCCGGCACGCCCGGCCCGTACGGCACGTCCGCCGCTCCCGCCGCGCACGGCGCGTACGGCGACCGCCCCGGGACCGCCCGGTGAGCGCCCTGGGCCGAGTGGTGCGCGCCGGGGTGGGCCGGCGCCGCGTACAGACCGCTGTCATGCTGCTGACGACGCTGCTGACCGTCGCCGCCGCCGTCCTGGCGGCCGGACTGCTCGTCGCCTCGCGGGCCCCCTTCGACGACGCCTTCGCGCGGCAGCACGGCGCCCACCTCACGGGGCAGTTCGACGCGGAGAAGGCCACGGACGCGCAACTGCGCGCCACCGCCCGCGCCGACGGCGTGGCCGCGGCGGCCGGCCCGTACGCGGTCACCTCGCTGCGCCTGCACGTGGCCGGCGCGCCCGCCGGGGCCGTGTCGCCGCCGCTGACGGTGGCCGGGCGGGCGCCCGCCGGCGGGCGGGTGGACGACGTGGACGTCACGGAAGGCCGCTGGGCGGAGAGGCCCGGCGAGTTGGTGGTCGAGGCGGGCGCACGGGCCCCGGACATGGTGCCCGGTGCGCGCGTCACGGTCGACGGCGTGCCGGACGGCGCGACGCTCACGATCGTCGGCATCGCCGAGTCGGTGGGCGAGAGCGCGGCCGGATGGGTCGTACCCGAGCAGCTTCGGGAGCTGACCGCACCCGGCAGCCCCCGCCCGGAGCGGCAGATGCTCTACCGCCTCGACGACGCCGGCTCTCGCGCCGGCGTCGAGGCCGGGCGGAAGGCGGTGGCCGCCGCGGCACCCGCGGGGGCGCTGACGGGGTCGCAGTCGTACCTGGACGTCAAGCAACTCGCGGAGGGGGACACCGCCGCCTTCATCCCGTTCGTCGTCGCCTTCGCGCTGCTGGGGCTGGCCATGTCGGTGCTGATCGTGAGCATCGTCGTCAGCGGCGCGGTGGGCGCCGCGACCCGGCGGATCGGCGTGCTGAAGTCGCTGGGCTTCACGCCGCCGCAGGTCGGCCGGGCGTACGTGGCGCAGGCGGCGATCCCGGCGGCGGCGGGCGCGGTGCTGGGCGCGCTGGCGGGCAACGCGCTGTCCGTACCGCTGATGGGCGAGGTGGCGAGCGCGTACGGCACGGGGCGGATCCTGATCCCGCTCTGGGTCGACGTCGCGGTGCCGGCCGCCGTCCTCGCCCTCGTCGCGGCGACGGCGCTGGGCCCGGCGCTGCGCGCGGCCCGGCTCCGTACGACGGCGGCCCTGAGCGTCGGCCGCACCCCGCACGCCGCCCGCGGCC
>NZ_BAAAPF010000550.1:0-2538 GCF_039531005.1 Streptomyces synnematoformans | reverse complement strand
CCGCGGGCGGCAGCCGGGCGCAGGAGAGAACCGAGGGCAGGCGCGACGCGCCCGGCACGGGGGGTGCGACGGGCACGCACCCGGACGGCGGCGCGGACGCAGCCGGGGAGCCGGACGACCGGCCGGACGGCGAGGCGCCACCGGAGGGCGCCGCGCAGGGCGGCGACAAGGCCGCGAAGGGCAGGTCGGTGGAGCAGCTCTGCGAGAACTACTTCGCCGCACGCGACGGCGGGGAGAAGAAGCCGGGCGCCGGGAAGTCCTTCAACCGCCTCGCCCGGGAGGCCGGCGGCGCGGACGGCATCGCCGACTACTGCGAGAAGCACGCCGGTTCCGGCGCCGGCCACGGCCGGGGCGACGGCCACGAAGACGACGAAGACGAAGGAATGACAGACAACGAAGGAAAGACAGACAACGAAGGCAACGGGCGCGACTGAGCCCGCCGCCGCACGCCCGCCGGAGCGAGACCGCACAGCCGCCGCCCCGCGTTCGCCCGGCCCCTACTCGAACTGCGTCAGCACCAGCGTCACCACCCACAGCACGAGGGCGCCCGCGACCAGCCTCGCCGGCCAGCTCCGCGCCGTCCCGCCGAGCGGATGCCGGTCGCGCCCCGAGGTCCACACGACCCAGAACGCCTCCGCCTCCGCGGGCTCCACACGCTCACCGTCCAGCAGCCACAGCGCCGGCCCGTCGGCACGCGGTCCCGCTAAACCGGACGGGGTGCGGCCGTCGGGCACCTGCTCGACCTCCTTCACCAGCCGGCCGCCGCAGTAGCTCTCGCGTCGGATCACGTGGCGTTCCTCTCGGTGGCGGACGCCGCCTCAACGACTGCGCCCGGTCGGGGGAACTGATCATAAGACGAGCCGGTGACTGGCCCGAACGCGACCGACCGCACCGGACCTGCAGCGCGGCGCGGAGCCGTCCGCTCACCCGTCCCGGTAGCGCAGGAGCAGCATCGCCGCGTCGTCGTGCAGCGGCGCCCGCACATGCTCGATCACGTCCTGGCGCAGCGCCGTCAGCGCCTCCTCCGGATCGGGGTCCTTGAGCAGCCCGGCCCGCTGCTCCAGGGGGTAGAAGGCCCCCGTGCGGTCACGCGCCTCGGTGACGCCGTCGGTGTAGAACAGCAGTTGGTCGCCGGGAGCGAACCTCGCCGTGTACGGCTCCGGGCGGGCGACACCGTGCTCTCCGAGGCCCAGCGGTAAGGCCCGCTGCGGCGGCGAGAGATAGCGCACGTCACCGTCCTGGCGCACCGCCAGCGGCGCGGGATGGCCGAAGTTGAGCAGCGTCACCTCCGGGCCGGAGCCGACCTCGGCGAGGATGGCGGTGACGAACTTCTCGCCGTCCAGCTGCCGGTCCAGCGCGCGTTCGAGCCGCTCCCCGACGCACGTGAGATCAGGCTCGTCGTACGCCGCCTCGCGGAACGCGCTCAGCACCACCGCCGCGGTCTCCACCGCCTCCAGCCCCTTGCCCTGCACGTCGCCCACGACCAGCCGGACGCCCGCCGGCGAGATCACCACCTCGTACAGGTCGCCGCCGATCCGCGCCTCCGCCACCGCCGAGGTGTACGAGACCGCCGCCCGCAGCCGGCCCACGCTGCGCGGCACCGGCCGCAGCAGGACGCGCTGCGCGGCCTCGGCGATCGACCGCACGCTGGCCAGCTCCTCCTCGCGGCGGTGCCGCATCCGCACCGCCAGCAGCGCGGCGACCGTGACGCCGACGACGGACAGCAGGGCGATGTACCCGCGCCGCGACTCGAACATGACGTCGGAGATGCCGAGCAGGACGCAGAGCACCAGGGCGATGGCGCCCACGAACGCCGTGCGCTGCCAGCCCCCGACCAGGCCGGCGAAGGCCGGCCCCAGCGAGACCAGGGGCAGGAACCCGGCGCCGGATCCGGCGGTGACGTCCACGAGGGCGACGCAGCACATGACGGCGTACGGCAGCGCGTACAGCGTGCGGTGGTGCGGCAACTTCCGGTCGGTCATGCGCTACTCGCTACTCCAGCCGCTTTTCGGCCCGGCACCCTCGGACGGCGTGGAGACACGGCCTCCCGTCCTGGCCGGCCCACCCCGTGAGGCTAAGCAAGGATCGGCTTATCCGGGACCGATGCGGCTGAATCGTTGCCTGTCCGGCATCACGTTCCATGCAGCGAGCCCTCTGTGTTCGGGGCAAACCTCCCGCAATCGGGCGACACACGGAGACATGTCCCACCGGCCGTGGCCGGATCCGAACGGGTCGCCGCCGAGGTCCGGCCGCGGACGTCCGGGGGGTCGCCAGTGTCTCGCAGGTGCGGCATCGTCGTCTGCTGCGCGGGCCGGACCGGCGCCGCCCGCGCCGGGCGCACCGCCGTGCCCTTCTACCGCCGAGGACCGGGGAAGCGTCTCGCGTACAACTAACGGTTGTTCAGTATGGCGTTGACGTTGTTTGAAACCCCTGCGCGACGGGGATTGGATGGCGCTCCTGACAACGACCCGTTGTGTGAGGAGCCGCCGTGGCCAAGCCGCCTTTTACGCATCTGCATGTGCACACGCAGTATTCGCT
>NZ_BAAAPF010000549.1:0-2544 GCF_039531005.1 Streptomyces synnematoformans | reverse complement strand
GGCGCGGCGGCGGCGGGGCACGCGGCGGGCTTCGGCTGGGACGCGGCGGCCCGCGCGACGGCCGACGTGTACGCCGCGGCGGTCGCCGGGTTCCGGCACGGCGTACGACCGCGGGCGGACGGCGGGCCCGGTCGCCTACGATCGCCGCATGGCTGAGGCAGCGAGCGCAGGCGCGGGCGCGGGCGGGCAGACCGCGGGCAGGGTCATCGAGGACACGCTCCGGGAGGCGGGGCTCGACTACGAGTCGCCGGCGGCGGGCACGTACGTCGTCTCCCTGCCCGGCACCCGGAAGCTGTCGACCACCTGCCAGCTGATCGTCGGCCGGCACTCCCTGTCGGTCAACGCCTTCGTGATCCGCCACCCCGACGAGAACGAGGCCGGCGTCCACCGCTGGCTGCTGGAGCGCAACACCCGGCTGTACGGGGTGGGCTTCGCCGTCGACCGGCTCGGCGACATCTACCTCGTGGGGCGGCTGCCGCTGGCCACGGTGACGCCGGAGGAGCTGGACCGGGTGCTGGGCACGGTGCTGGAGACCGCGGACGGCAGCTTCAACACGCTGCTGGAGCTGGGGTTCGCGACGGCGATCCGCAAGGAGTACGCGTGGCGTACGTCGCGCGGGGAGTCGACGCGCAACCTGGAGGCGTTCACGCACCTGACGCGCGAGCGCGAGGAGCCGTAGCGGGGGACGCGCGGAGAGAGTCCAGCATCCGCTCCAACGCCGCCCAGGTGTCGGCCAGATCGCCGCCGCCCGGGTCGCGGTCCGCCCCGGACGCCAGCCACAGCGCCGCCTCGTTCATCGCGCCCGACAGCAGGTGCGCCAGCGGCGCCACCGGCTGCCGCACCACGACGCCCGCGGCCACCAGCTCCGTCAGCGCCTCCGTCAGGTGCCGCGCCGACGCCGCCTCGTCCATCGCCCGCCACTCGCGCCAGCCCAGCACCGCCGGCCCGTCGACCAGCATGATCCGCTGCAGCGCGGGGTCGGTGCTCGCGGTCAGGAACTCGCGGCAGCCGGCGGTCAGCTGGTCCCAGGGTTCCGCGTGCCGCCCGGCGGCCTCCGCCACCCGCCGGCCGACCTCCTGCTGCACCTCCTCCAGCACGGCGCGGAAGAGGTCCGCCTTGCCGTCGAAGTGGTGGTACAGCGCGCCCTTCGTCACGCCCGACGCGCGCACGATCCCGGCCAGCCCCACGGCCCCGTAGCCGCGGCTCGCGAACAGCCGCCTGCTCTCGCGCAGCAGCGCCCGCCTCGTCTGCTCCCGCTGCTCCGCCCTGACTCCGCCGCGCGCGGTCATGCGCACCTCGCTCCCATTTGACGTACCGATGGTACGCGAACTATCTTCTTGGCATACCGATGGTATGTGAAAGGAGTCGGCCATGCAGCTGACCAGTTTCTATCCCGTGCTCGGCACAAGCCGGCTGTCCGAGTCCCGCGACTTCTACGTCCGCCTGATGGGCTTCGAGGTGACCTTCGAGGCCGACTGGTACGTGAGCCTGCGCCGCCCGGGCGACCCGCCGTACGAGCTGGCGCTGCTCGACCCCGACCACCCGACGGTCCCCGCGGGCCACCGCGCGCCCGTGCGGGGGCTGCTGCTCAACTTCGAGGTCGCGGACGTCGACGCGGAGTGGGAGCGGCTCGTCGTACGCGAGGGGCTCACGCCCGAACTGGAGCTGCGCAGCGAGGACTTCGGGCAGCGGCACTTCATCGTCGCGGACCCGAACGGGGTCCTCATCGACGTGATCACGCCGATCCCGCCCGCCGGCGAGTTCGCCGGGCAGTACGCGGCCGCGCCCTGACCGGGGCCGTCCAGACCCTTCAGACCCTTCAGGCCGTTCAGGCCGTTCAGGCCGCCTCGGAGGGCAGCGCCGCCAGCAGCGCGTCGACGAGGGCCCGGTCGTGGCCGTGGGTCAGCCTGCGGCGGGCCGCGGCCGGCGGCAGCCAGTCCAGCCGGTCCACCTCGTGGTTGGGCACGAACGCGCCGGCGCCCGCCCGCGCGGCCCAGTAGCGGACCTCCTTGGGGCGGCCGTCGGCCACGCGGTAGCGGGCGGTGGGCAGCGGGGCGCCGGGCTCGCAGGCCAGGCCGGTCTCCTCGGCGACCTCGCGCAGTGCGCCGGCCAGCGGCTCCTCACCGGGCTTGAGCTTGCCCTTGGGGTGCGACCAGTCGTCGTACTTGGGGCGGTGTACGAGGGCGATCTCCAGCCCGCCGGCGGGCGCCGGCGCGGAACGCCACAGCACACAGCCCGCGGCGCGGATCAGGTCGCCCGTCGGGTGCTCCGTCATCCCTGCTCCCCTCTCGTCTGCCAGAGCCTGCCGAAGGTGAAGCGTGCGGCCTCCGCCTCGTGCCGCTGGTCGGCGTGCAGCACGCCGAGGGCGTAGGCGGTGGCGGGGGCGATGCGCGGGGTCGCGGCGGCGGAGGCGGCAGCGGCGGCGGCCTCCACGGCCTCGCGGTCGTGGTCGAGCGCGGCGCCCGCGGCGGGCAGCGCGGGGCCGGGCGGGCGTACGGGGACGGTGCCGGGCGGGCACGCCGCCAGGACCTCCGCGGCGTGCCG
>NZ_BAAAPF010000548.1:0-2548 GCF_039531005.1 Streptomyces synnematoformans | reverse complement strand
GGGCCGCCCGGGGAGCCCGCCGCCGGCGTCCCCGCGCCGCGGGAGCGCTCGCCGGAGGAGGCGCGCGCACGCATGGCCGCGTACCGCAGCGGCTGGTTACGCGGCGGCGGGCCCCCCGCGGGCCGGCCGTACGACGGTGAACCCGACGGCGAGCGCCGGGAGCCGGACGAGACCGCGCACACGTCGAGGGAAGGAGATCGCCCATGATCGAGCCGGACACCGTGCACACCCGCAGAACCGGAGGGCTCGACTGGCTGCTGGACGACCTCGTGAAGCGCGTCGCCCACGTGCGCCACGCCGTCGTGCTCTCCGGTGACGGCCTCGCCGTCGGCAACTCCCGAACCCTCTCCCGCGAGGACGCCGAGCACCTGGCGGCGGTCGCGTCCGGCTTCCACAGCCTCGCCAAGGGCGCCGGCCGGCACTTCCAGGCCGGCGGCGTGCGGCAGACGATGGTCGAGATGGACGACGGCTTCCTCTTCGTGGCCGCGGCCGGCGACGGCTCCTGCCTCGCCGTCCTCAGCTCCGCGACCGCCGACATGGGCCTCGTCGCATACGAGATGGCCCGCCTGGTCACCCGTGTGGGTGAGCATCTATACACTCCGCCGCGAGCGGCCGCAGCGAAGCCGCGGAACCCGGGCTGAGCACGGCGGTGACACGTTATGACTGAAGATATGAGTGGCACCCCTCCGCACCACGGCAGTCACTGGTACGACGCCGAGGCCGGCCCGCTGGTCCGTCCGTACGCGATGACCGGCGGCCGGACCCGGCCGGTGACGACCACGGTGCGGTTCGACCTCATCGCGCTCATCGACCTGCAGGACGACGCGCCGGAGGCCGTGGGGAAGGAGGTCGAGACGCTCGGTCCCGAGCACCGCGCGCTCGTCGACCTCTGCCGGATCGAGACCCAGTCCGTCGCCGAACTGGCGGCGGAGACCGACCTGCCGGTAGGAGTGGTGCGGGTGCTCCTCGGCGACCTGGTCGAACTCGGCTGCGTACGGGTGAGCAGGCCCGTGCCGCCCGCGCAGCTCCCCGACGAGAAGATCCTGAGAGAAGTGATCGATGGACTCCGCGCCCTCTGACCGCAGGGTCGACGACGCGCTGGCGCTGAAGATCCTCATCGCCGGCGGCTTCGGGGTGGGCAAGACCACCCTGGTCGGTTCCGTCAGCGAGATCCGTCCGCTGCGCACCGAGGAGCAGTTGAGCGAGGTCGGCACGTCCGTCGACGACACGGGCGGCGTGGACGAGAAGGCCACGACCACCGTGGCCATGGACTTCGGCAGGATCACCATCCGCGCCGGGCTCGCCGTCTACCTGTTCGGCACCCCCGGCCAGGACCGCTTCTGGTTCCTCTGGGACGAGCTGGCCACCGGCGCGCTCGGTGCCGTGGTGCTGGCGGACACCCGGCGGCTGCAGGACTGCTTCCCGGCGGTGGACTACTTCGAGCACCGCAGCATCCCGTTCATCGTCGCGGTGAACTGCTTTCCCCAATCGCGCAGCTACGGCGCCCACGAGGTCGCCCGTGCCCTCGACCTCGACCAGGGCACTCCCGTCGTGCTGTGCGACGCCCGCGACCGGGACTCCGGGAAGGAGGTGCTGATCAGGCTGGTGGAGTACGCCGGGCGGGTGCACACCGCCCGGCTGCTCGACACGGTCGGCACGGAGCCGGTGGGGTGACGCCGGCGGGGTGACGGGCGGGACCGGCCGCGGGTCAGTCGGCGACGCCGGCTTCGGAGACCACCTTGTCGATGCCGACACGGACGAGGAGTTCGCCGGGGACGGCGTTGCGCGCCCCGTAGCTCTCGGCCAGTTCCTCGCCCATGTAGCGGGCGGCGATGGCCGTGGCCCAGCGGTGCATCTCGCCGAGGTCCTCGGTGATGCGGGCGCGGCCGGAGAGCACGGCGTACGAGAACGGCGGGCGGTCGTCGTCGACGCAGAGGGCGGCGCGGCCGTCGCGCGCGAGGTTGCGGCCCTTGACGGTGTTCGCGCCGGTGTTGAAGACGAGGTCGTCGCCGTCGAGCACGAACCAGATCGGGGCCACGTGGGGGCTGCCGTCGGCGCGGACGGTGGCCAGCTTGCCGGTGCGGGTGCCTGCGGAGACGAAGGCGCGCCACTCTTCGTCGGTCATCTTCTCGCCCATGGGAGCACGTTATCCACAGGGGAGGCGGGGCGGGGAGCGACGCGCTAGGGTCGTGACTGAGAGTAGTCGAGAAGGAGCTTTCCGAGCGCGACGGGGGAGAGGGTCATGGCGGTACGGACGGATACGGGCGCGCGTGCGGACGCGGGCGCAGACACGGGCACGGGTGCGGGTGCGGGGACGGCTGCGCGGACGGGCGCGGGGGCGCCGGCCGGTGGCGCGGGAGCACGGGGTGGCCCGGGTGTGCGGGCGGAGCCGCTGCCGTTCGGGCGCGCGGCGACGGAGCTGGGGCTGCTGCCGCGGGAGTTGGAGCTGGCGGTGCAGCTGGGGCTGGTGCTGACGGAGCCGCCGCCGCGGCCCGGCGGGCCGCGGCGGGTGGCGCGGGCCGACGAGGCGCGGCTGCGGGCGGCGGAG
>NZ_BAAAPF010000547.1:0-2549 GCF_039531005.1 Streptomyces synnematoformans | reverse complement strand
CCCCGCGCTCGGCCCGGATCGCCTGGACCACCTCGGCGACCTGCTCGCGGACCGCTCCGGCCATCCCCGTACCCCCTGCCTGGTGTGGTGAGATCGGAGAACTATGATCCCCGCCGGCCCGCCACGGCCTCGTACACCATGCCGACGAGGAGTTCGTCGGCATCCCTCCGGCCGAACTCGGCGGCCGCCCAGGACATCTCGTGCAGCCGCTGGCGGTCGGTGAGGACCGGCAGCACCTGCTGGCGCACCCAGTCCGGCGTCAGCTCCGCGTCGTCGACGAGGAGACCGCCGCCGGCCTTGACGACCGGCTGGGCGTTGAGCCGCTGCTCGCCGTTGCCGATGGGCAGCGGGACGTACGCGGCCGGCAGCCCGACGGCGGAGAGCTCGGCGACCGTCATCGCGCCGGCGCGGCAGAGCATCATGTCCGCGGCGGCGTAGGCGAGATCCATCCGGTCCACGTACGGCACCGGGGAGTACGCCGGCATGCCGGGCATATTGTCGACCTGCGGCAGTTCGTTCTTGGGCCCGACCACGTGCAGGATCTGCACGCCGGAGCGCTGCAGGTACGGCGCGACCGACTCGACGACCTCGTTCAGCCGCCGGGCGCCCTGCGAACCGCCGGAGACCAGCAGCGTGGGCAGGTTGGGATTGAGCCCGAAGGCGGCGGACGCCTCGGCGCGCAGCGCGCCGCGGTCGAGGGTGGCGATGGAGCGGCGCAGCGGGATGCCGACGTAGCGCGCGTGCCGCAGCTTGCTGTCCGGCGTGGAGACGGCGACGAACCTGGTGTAGCGCGAGCCGATCTTGTTGGCGAGGCCGGGGCGGGCGTTGGCCTCGTGCACGACGATCGGCACGCCGCGGCGTTTGGCCGCCAGATAGCCGGGCAGCGCGACGTAGCCGCCGAAGCCGGCGACGCAGTCGGCCTTGGTGCGCTCCAGCACCTCCTCGGCGGCCTTGATGGTGCCGCGCAGCCGTCCGGGGACGGTGATCAGTTCCGGCGTGGGCTTGCGCGGCAGGGGGACCGCGGGGATCAGCGCCAGTTCGTAGCCGCGCTCCGGGACCAGCCTGGTCTCGAGCCCGCGCTCGGTACCGAGCGCCGTGATGCCCACCGTCGGGTCCTGCCTGCGCAGGGCGTCGGCGAGGGCGAGCGCGGGCTCGATGTGGCCGGCGGTCCCCCCACCGGCGAGTACGACATGCACCGAATTTCACCGCTCTCCGCGACGGCCGCCCGCCGGCGGTCCGTCACCTTGTTTTCCTGGCTGTCCTGGCTGTCCTGGCTGTCCTGGCTGTCCTGGCTGTCTTGGCTCTGTTGGCCGTGCTCTCCGGCCTTTTTCCGGCGAGCACCCTTCTAGCAGACTGCAGCACCCCCGCGGGCCGCACGGCCAGTGCCGCCCGTGCCGCCGGTTCGTCGCGCGCGAACGCGATCAGCAACCCCACGGCGAACATCGCCGGCAGCAGGGCGGAGCCTCCGTAGGAGAACAGCGGGAGGGGGACGCCGGCGATGGGCAGCAACCCCAGGACCGCGCCGATGTTGATCACGACCTGCGCCATGATCCAGGCGGTCACGCCTCCCGCGGCGTACCTTACGAAGGCGTCCTCCGTACGTCCGGCCACGCGGATACCCGCATAGCCTAGAGCCGCGAAGAGTGCCAGCACCGACAGCGTCCCCGCCAGGCCGAGTTCCTCCCCGGTCACGGCGAAGATGAAGTCGGTGTGCGGTTCCGGGAGTTCACCCCATTTTTCCATACTTGCCCCGAGGCCCGAGCCGAACCACCCGCCGGACGCGAGGGCGTAGATGCCGTGCAGGCCCTGCCAGCAGACGTCGCCGGGCCCCGGCTCGGTGGCGCCGACGCAGCGCAGCCGGTCCATGCGGTGCGGGCTGGAGGTGAACGCCACCACGGTCAGCGTCGCGCCGACCGCGATGACGGTGGCGAACAGCCGGGTCGGCGCGCCGGCCACCCACAGCAGGCCCAGCAGGATCGCGCCCACGATCATCGCGGTGCCCATGTCGCCGCCGAGCATGATGAGGCCGAGGATCAGCAGCGCCGCGGGCACCAGCGGCACCAGCATGTGCTTCCACTGGGTGAGCAGCTTCTTGTCCTGTTTACGCGCCAGCAGGTCGGCGCCCCACATCACCAGCGCCAGCTTGCCGAACTCGCTGGGCTGCAGCTGGAACGGGCCGCCGAAGTTCAGCCAGTTGGTGTTGCCGCCCACGGACTGCCCTATCCCCGGCACCTGCACCAGGGCCATGAGGAACAGCGAGGCCGCCAGCGTCGGGTACGCCAGCGCGCGGTGCAGCCGGATCGGCATCCGGGAGGCGACGAGCAGCAGGAGGGTGCCGAGAACGGCGGCGACGAGCTGCTTGCGGAAGTAGTACGTGGACGCCAGGCCGCTGTTGAGCGCCTCGATCTGGGAGGCGGAGAAGACCATCACCAGGCCCAGCACGGTGATCAGCAGGCTGCCGCCGAGCAGCAGGTAGTACGCGGTCAGCGGCCGGTCCCAGGCCCGGCGGGCGCGGCGGGCGGGGCGGCGCGGGCCGGCCGCGCCGACGG
>NZ_BAAAPF010000546.1:0-2550 GCF_039531005.1 Streptomyces synnematoformans | reverse complement strand
GGCGGTGCGACACGAGGTCGCGTATGGCGAGTGAACTCGCAGATTGGAGACGGGTTATGCCCGATGCGTAGTTTCTGATCAGTGTTCGAGATCAGTCCCCGCCTTGACGTGCGTCCGCAGGTCCTGCCTGTCGGGGGTGCGAAGCTCAGGGAAGACGCCCAAGGAACCCCCTCTCCGTCGCGGGGGCGCCGGGCAAGGGGAAGACCGGACGGGTGAACGTCAGTGAACTCCTCGATGAGGCTTCGTCAATGATAGCTCTGGGTGACGGGGACGAGAACCAGGGTCAGGGCCTGGCCGCTGGCAGAGGCGGAAAGCGGCGTCCGAACCGCCGCGTCGGACGTGGGAACACCGCTGGCCTCGGAGTTTAGAGGAGCATCCAATCCGGTCGCATCTCGCATACGCGGAACGTGGAAACCCCGTCGGGGTCGGGGTCATCAAGGTGGCCCGGTAGGCCGATCGCAAGAGGGGCGGAACTCCTCGGCGGGACAGGATGCTCAAGAAGCGGATGCCGGTGGCCGAAAGGCAACGGGACGCGTCACAGAGAAGTCGCTCCTCCAAGCGGTGGTGACGGGGAACCGGCCGGATGCCGGCCTTGCTGCCGGGCCCGAAAGGGCGCTGACGTGGGCAGGTGAGCCTTTGAACGCTGAAGTCGGAATCCTCATGAACCAAGGGACAAGTTGGACGCCGTCAAGGTGAACGGACCTGTGGGCGATCTGGACTGGGACGCCATCAGTTGGCGTGCCCACGAGCAGAACGTAATGAGGCTACGGCAGAGGATCTTCAAGGCAACGCGGGAAAAGGACTGGGCTGTAGTCCGGTCCTTGCAGAAGATGATGTTGAGGTCTTGGTCGAACACGTTGGTCAGTGTCCGCCAGGTAACTCAACGCAATGCAGGACGTCGGACAGCGGGAGTCGACGGGGCCGTCGCTCTCTCGTCGGAAACCAGGGCCGAGGTGTCGATGCGGGTGCATCGAACGCTCAAGACCTGGGATCCGATGCCTGTTCGGCGCGTGTACATTCCGAAAGCCAATGGAAAGCAGCGGCCTCTCGGAATTCCGGTGATCATGGACCGGTGCCATCAGGCGCGGGTGCGTAATGCGCTGGAGCCCGAGTGGGAGGCCAGGTTCGAACCCCGCTCCTATGGGTTTCGGCCGGGTAGAAGTTGCGCCGATGCGATCGGTACCTTGTTCAACACTCTCAGCAGTCGTCGTGGGCGACCGGGTAAGAGGGTGTGGATTCTGGACGCTGATCTATCGGCCGCGTTCGACAACATCAACCATCCGAGGCTACTGGAAGCCCGCGATGCGTTCCCGGCCAGGGGGCTTGTCGAGAGGTGGCTCAAAGCCGGGGTGATGGAAGGAAGGGAGTTCACGCCGACTGATACGGGGTCTCCCCAGGGCGGTGTGATCAGTCCTTTGCTGATGAACGTGGCACTTCATGGGCTGGAGGAGGCCGCCGGAGTCAGATACCACCTGACCGGCAATGCTGCCGGAAGGGCGATGGAAGGGACTCCGGTCCTGGTGAGGTACGCCGACGACCTGGTCGTCTGCTGCTACTCCAAGCAGGAGGCGGAGCAGGTCAAAGCGAAGCTCGCCGAGTGGCTGGCGCCCAGAGGTTTGGTCTTCAACGAGGAAAAGACGAAAGTCGTACATCTCGAAGAGGGCTTTGACTTCCTGGGCTTCAATATCCGCCGTTACCGCAACGGGAGCGACGGCAAGCTGCTCATCAAACCAAGCCAGGATGCGGTAAGGCGTATCCGGAAGAGGCTCGCGGACGAGGTGCGCGGCATGCGTGGCTGGAGCGCGAGGGCGGTAATCGCCAAGCTCAACCCGATTATTCGGGGCTGGGCTGCCTACTACCGGGGGGTGGTGTCCAGCAGGATCTTCACAAAGCTGGACCATTACGTGTGGTGGATCACCTTTAAATGGGCCAGACACAAACACCCGAACAAGCCGAAGAGGTGGATTGCCAATCGCTACTACGGCAAGTTCAATAGGTTCAGGAACAACCGGTGGATCTTTGGCGACCGGACCTCGGTCACCGACCGAGGCGAGGTCACCCACCTGGTCATGTTCTCCTGGACCGAGATCGTTCGCCACCAACTCATCAAGTCAGGGGCATCCCCGGATGATCCCGATTTGGCCGAGTACTGGACCGAGCGGCGACGAAAGGTCAAACCTCCGCTGGACGGCTACAACCTGAGCCTGCTCGCCAAGCAGGGCGGGCGGTGCCCGCTGTGTGGGGAACACCTTCTCTTCGCCGAACAGCCGCCCCAATCTCCGCTGGAGTGGGAACGTTGGTGGCTGAGCTTCATTCGCCGGGCGATAGCCGCCAGCTATCTCACCCACGACAGAAGCACATCGGAGGGAAGACGATCACGCCTTGTGCACGCTTCCTGCGACCAGGAGTTCCAACGCGGCCGCAGGAAGGCCGAAACATCTTCAAATCCCGTAATGCCCCTGGGGCTTGCTTGAGCCGAGGTGCGGGGAAAGCCCGCGAGCCCGGTTCTGAGGGGGACCCGGCGCAGCGATGCGCCGGGTCTACCCGACA
>NZ_BAAAPF010000545.1:0-2570 GCF_039531005.1 Streptomyces synnematoformans | reverse complement strand
CCCCGGCCCCGGGGTCGGCGAGGAGCAGCGGCACGCAGTCGGGGCCGCGGGCGGCGAGCGGCACCCGGCGGGCCCGGGTGACGACGGCGTCCACGGCGGGCGGGGGCGCGTCGCCCCACGGCCCGTCCACGACGGCGACGTCGCGCCCGTGCACCTGGTGCATCCACACGACCCGCGCCGCCTCCACCCCGAGCGCGCGGGCGGCGCGGTCGCGGTTGGCGGCGACGGCCGCTGCACTGTCGGCGGCGGCACCGGCGCCGACGGCGCCGCCGAGGTTCAGCTCCGCGTACGGAGCGGCGCTCACGCCGCCCCACCGGTCGGTGAAGGCGAAGTGAGCGCCGCCTGTCGTGTATGTCTGCCCTATCACGAGCCGTACGTTACGTGGTCAACCCGCCGGCTACTTCAGGAAGTCCGGCACGTCCAGTTCCTCGGCCTCGCTGTCCTGGTACGGCCGGGCCGCCGGCACCTGCGGCGCGGCGGAAGGCGGCGGGGGCGCCGGGGCGGCGTCCTCGGCGCCGTCGCCGGACAGGGAGCCCAGGCCGCTGAAGGCGGGGCGCTCGGGCTCCGCCGGCCGGGGCGCCGGGGCGCCGGTGTCCGCGGCCGACTCGGCCGGGGTCTCGTCCCGGCCGCTGTACGAGCCGAGGACCTTGTCCCGGTTCTTCGACGGCAGCTGGCCGCCGTCGAAGCCGGCGGCGATGACCGTGACCCGCACCTCGTCGCCGAGGGCGTCGTCGATCACCGCACCGAAGATGATGTTCGCCTCCGGGTGGGCCGCCTCGCTGACGAGCTGGGCCGCCTCGTTGATCTCGAACAGGCCGAGGTCCGAGCCGCCGGAGATGGAGAGCAGCACGCCGCGGGCGCCGTCGATGGACGCCTCCAGCAGCGGCGAGGAGATCGCCATCTCGGCGGCGGCCACCGCGCGGTCGTCGCCGCGCGCCGAGCCGATGCCCATGAGCGCCGAACCGGCCTCCGACATCACGGACTTGACGTCCGCGAAGTCGAGGTTGATCAGGCCGGGCGTGGTGATGAGGTCGGTGATGCCCTGGACACCGGAGAGCAGCACCTGGTCCGCGGAGCGGAAGGCGTCGAGAACGCTCACCTGGCGATCGGAGATCGACAGCAGTCGGTCGTTGGGGATCACGATCAGGGTGTCGACCTCGTCGCGAAGCGCGGCGATGCCGTCCTCGGCCTGGTTGGCGCGGCGCCGGCCCTCGAAGGTGAACGGGCGGGTGACGACGCCGATGGTGAGCGCGCCCAGCGAGCGCGCGATGTTGGCCACGACGGGCGCGCCGCCGGTGCCGGTGCCGCCGCCCTCGCCGGCGGTGACGAAGACCATGTCGGCGCCCTTGAGCACCTCCTCGATCTCCTCCCGGTGGTCCTCGGCGGCCTTGCGGCCGACGTCCGGGTTGGCGCCCGCGCCGAGTCCGCGGGTCAGCTCGCGACCGACGTCGAGCTTGACGTCCGCGTCGCTCATCAGCAGTGCCTGCGCGTCGGTGTTGATCGCGATGAACTCGACGCCCTTGAGACCGACCTCGATCATCCTGTTGATGGCGTTGACGCCACCGCCGCCGATTCCGACGACCTTGATGACCGCGAGGTAGTTCTGTGGTGCTGCCACGTCGAAGGCCTCTCGCCTCGAGTTACGTCTGCCGTTTGTGGGGGTCCCCGAACGCCGGTCGGACCCTAAGCGTGAAGTTTAGGGTTCCCGCAGCATCCCGTACCTGGACTCTTGGAACGAGACACTAAGTCGACAAGGCTTCCGCGTTCAATGAACACGCCGAACCTCCCGTTTTTCTTTTCACCCTATGTGATCAGGCGTTGCGGCCCCCCACGGGGGGTCTGAACTGCGCAGTTGTGCGTCAACTCGCCGACGCCGCGGGAGCGCTGGGAACGCTGACGTCGAAGTGCCGGGCATCGCGCTCCGCTTTCATGACCGCCGCAAGGGCCTTCGACTTCGCCCCGCCGCGCTCCGCGCTCCCCCACAGCACCGTCCGCCCGCCGGTCAGCTCCAGCGTGACGGAGTCATATGAACGCACCAGGATGGTACGGGTGTCACGGCGCACGCTCTCGGAGAGCGCGCCCGCGACCCGTACCGCGCTCTCGCGCAGCCGCTGCCGGCCGAAGCGCTCCAGGCTCGGCGAGTCCGCGACCCGCATCTCCGCCACGGGCACCCTCTTGGGCGGCGTGCGCACCGTGGCGAACCGCACACCGCCGTCGTCGACTTCCACGAACCTCTCCCCCTTGCGCAGCAGCACCGCGGGCCGGCGTTCGGTGACCCGCACCACGACCCGGTGCGGCCAGACGCGGTCGACCTCCACGGTGTCGATGCGCGGCAACTCCGCCGCCAGCCGCGCCTCGACCGCGTCCGTGTCGACCGTGGCCATCGGCGCGCCCGTGGAGATGCGGGCGGTGTCCAGCACCTCCTCCCGGCCGAGCACGTCCGTTCCGGACACCGTCACCCGCTCCACCCGCAGCCAGCCGGAGCCGTACAGGGCCCAGCCGGCGAGTACGCCGCGCGCCAGCAGCGCGACCAGGGCGGCGACCAGCGCGCGGCGGCCCGGCAGCCGCAG
>NZ_BAAAPF010000544.1:0-2579 GCF_039531005.1 Streptomyces synnematoformans | reverse complement strand
GCGCCGCCCCGCCCGCGGCGCCCGCCCCGGCGGCGGGCAGCGCGCTGGTGGGGGCGTTCGGGTCGTACGCGCCCTGCCCGGGGGCGCCGCTGCCGCTGCCGGCCGGGAGGACCTGCGTCGGGTCGGAGGCGCCCACGCCGGTGCCCGGCACCTGCGCCGGGTGCGGGTCGGCGGCCAGGAGCGCGGCGACGCCGAGGGCCGCCGTCGCCTGCTCGGGGGTGGCACCGGCGCCGATGCCGGCGGCCACGGTGCGCAGCCCGCGGGCCAGGCTCTCGGCGCTGGGGCGCTCGTCGGGGTTCTTGCGCAGGCAGGACTGGACGACGGTCCACATCGGGTCCGGCAGGCCCGGCGGGCGCTGGGCCTCCTGGCTGAGGTGCTGGTGGAGCACCTCAAGGGCGGAGCTGCCCGCGAAGGGCGGCCGGCCGGTGAGCAGCTCGTACAGCAGGATGCCGGCGCCGTAGACGTCCACGGCGGAGGTCTGCGGGCGGCCCTCGGCGGACTCGGGCGCCACGTACGCGGGGGTGCCCACGAACTCGTGGGTGCGCGTCAGGCCCGGGGAGTCCGCGAGCCGGGCGATGCCGAAGTCGGTGAGCATCGGCCGCATCCGGCCGGCCCCGCCGGGGTCCGCGCCGCCGGCGAGCAGGACGTTCGCGGGCTTGAGGTCGCGGTGGACGATGCCGTCGGCGTGGCTGGCGGCCAGCGCGTCCGCGATCTGGGCGGTCAGCAGCGCGGCGCCGACGGGCGAGAACGGGCCGTTCTCGCGGAGGTAGCGGTGCAGGTCGGGACCGTCCACGAGGTCCATGACCAGGGCCAGCAGATCGCCCTCGACGACGAGGTCGCGGGTGCGGACGATGTTCGGGTGGGTGAGGCGGAGGAGCGCGGAGCGCTCGCGCAGGAACCGCATCACCACGTCAGGGTCGCCGGCCAGCTCCTCCTTGAGGACCTTGATGGCGAGCACCTCGCCCGGGCTGCCCGCCACCGCGGCTTCCGCCCCCGCCGTCTCGCGCTGGCGGCCACGCCACACGGTGCCCGTGGCGCCGCGCCCGAGCGGCTCTTCGAGCAGGTATTTGCTGCCTACCGGCCGCACGTCATGCGCTCCCTGGTCGTGATCGTTCCCGTGGCCCGCGGACCGGTCGGTCCGGGCGCCATCTGCACCACTCTAGCCGCGTCACCGGGACGCCCGCCGGGCTCCGGCCGGAGCCCGGCCGGGGGTGCGGGCGACGCGGGGGCCGGGCCGGTTCCGGCGGCCCCGGTTCCGCCTCTGGCCACCGGTTTCCCGGCGGGCCCCCTGATCTCCGTGCGCGTCTGCTGCGGCGCCGTCCTGTGCCCCGTTGTCCCTGTGCCGCGTTGATGTGCTCGATGTGCTCGATGTGCTCGTGCAGACGCCGTACCCCGTTCCCGGCGTCCGCTCACCCGTTCCGCGCCACCGAATCGCCCGGAGGCGGCCGTTTCGTGACGCCCGTTCGAAGAAAGGACGTCAGCGTCCCGGCCCATGGTTGCCCCGCAGAGCTGACGAAGGAGACAGAGACGATCCGGAACAGCCCATTTTAGGTCGGAGTTGAGACAGGAAGCGGCCATACAAGATCCACCAACGCCGGTCCCGCAGCGTGCTGTCGGTGAGAGATGGGAATATGACTGCTGCCCTCGAATCGGCCCTGCCCAGGGAAGGGAGCGGTGACCGGCATGCAGATCCGGCTGACCGTCCAGGCGACGCGCGGCGGTGCCGCCGCCCGCGGTCGCGATGTGATCGTCACCGCACCTGCCGGCACGACACTGGGCGCCGTCGCCGGAGGGCTGCTCGACGCCGCGGCCGCCGCCTCCGGCGGCGGCACCGCGAGCGGCACGGGGGGCACGGGCGTCCCGGTCTACGCGGGACACCGCCTCCTCGACCCGGACCGCACCCTGCTCGGCGAACCCCCGCTGGTCGACGGCGCGGTGCTGAGCCTCGGCGGCCCCGCGGACCCGGGCCACGGCCGCCCCCCGGCGGCGGGCGCGGAGTCCGCCGCGGAGGCCGCCGCGGCGGTCACCAGCCTGCGGGTGGTGGCGGGCCCCGACGCCGGCGGGGTCCACCTGCTGCACGGCGGCCAGATCAGGATCGGCAGATCGGCGGACGCCGACGTTCCGCTGGACGACCCGGACGTCTCGCGGCTCCACTGCGCGCTGACGGTCGCGCCCGACGGGCGGATCACGGTGGCGGACCTGGGCTCCACGAACGGCACGACGGTCGACGGCACGGCGGTGGGCCGCACCCCGGTGCCGCTGTCGGCGGACGCGGTGCTGCGGGTGGGCGAGTCAGCCCTGCGGATCGCCGCGCCGCCGGGGCGCGGAGGCGCGGAGGGCGCCGGGGCGGGTGCGGGCGGAGGCGGGGGTGCGGGACTGGGCGCGGGGTCGGCGGAGCACAGCCGGGTTCCGGAGCAGCGCCGGCCGCACGAACGGGGCTCGACGACGAGCGGGCTGGGGGGCGGCTGGCCGGCGGGCGGCGGCCCGGGGCACGAGGGCGGCGGCACCGGCACCGGGCACGCCGAGGGCGACGCAGGCGCGGGGACGGGAAGTCGGAGGCCAAGCGGTCTTAGGAAGAC
>NZ_BAAAPF010000543.1:0-2583 GCF_039531005.1 Streptomyces synnematoformans | reverse complement strand
GGCACCGCCGCCGCGCCCACGCCCAGCGGCACGGCGGGCGCCGAGGACGACGAGCCGGCCGGCTCCGGCTCGTCCGCGGCGCGCGCCTTCGTCGCCGGGGCGGTCGGCTCCGCGCTCGGGCTCGGGTCGCTGCCCAGGTCGGGCAGGGCGGGGAGCCGCGCGTCGGCGTCCAGGGCGACGGCGACGGAGAGGGGGTCCATGACGGTGCCGGCCTTGTAGAGCCCGCCGAAGGCCTTCGCGCCCCGGGCGGTGAGCTTCGCGGGCGCCTCGGTGACGGCGACGAGTCCGTCCCTGGCCCGCAGCCGTTCGACCGGGAAGGTGACGAGCGGGGTGTCCGCGGCGGTGTCGCCGTCGCCGGCGACGTCGGCGACGAGGGTGCCCCTGCCGTTCGCGACGGTCACCGAGACGCCGCTCAGCCGGAGGTCGAGCCGTTCGCCGGTGAAGTGCAGGGTGCCGGCAAAGTCGGCGTCGAGCCGCTGCTTCCGGGCGTCGTACGTCCCCTCCGCGGGGCCGAAGCGGAACAGCGCCCCGCCGTCCTCGGCGCCCCCGCCGAGCCGCCAGCTCCCCTGGGCGACGGGGCCCGTGACGTAGTCGCGGAAGGTGCGGCGTACGCCCCAGTCGACGGCGCCGTCGACGATCTCGCCGCGGGCCGCGGCCGTCCCGCCGCCCGCCCGGCGCTCGCCGCCGTCGTCCGCCGGCTTCTCCGAGGGGTCGGGGCCGTCGTCGGAGCCGTCCGCCGGCGCACGCAGGTCGACCGACAGGCTGACCGGGTCGAGCGCGGTGCCCGCCGGGTAGTAGCCGGCGAAGGCCTCCTCGCCCTCGGCGGTCAGCGTCGCGGGCACGCCGTCGAGGGCGAGGGGACCGGCGGCGCCGCGCATGTCGAGCCCGCCGAGGTCGAGTTCGGCCAGGGCGGCCTGGCCGGCGGTGGACATCCGGCCGGTCTCGCGGTCCCTGCTGGCGACGTCGGCGTGCAGGGTGCCGCGGCCGTCGGCGATACGGACGGTGAAGGCGCGCAGGGTCATGTCGAGGCGGTGGGTGCCGTTCTCCTCGTGCCCGGTGAAGTGCACGCCGCCGCCGAACGCGGCGGTGAGCGCGCCGGTCTCCGGGTCGTACGAGCCGGTGGCGGAGTGGAACCGGAACCCGGTGGCGGCGCCGTCGAGCAGCGTCCACTCCCCCTGCGCGATGGGGCCGGTGAGGTACGTCAGGAACGACTCCTTGATCCCCCAGTCCAGCCGGCCGCCGTCGACGGTGCGCGCCGCCGCCTGCGCGGGCGCCGCCGCGGCGGCGCCGGCGCCCACGACGAACGTGCCGGTGAGCAGCGTGGCCGCGGCGGCGGCGACGAGACGGGTGCGCCCGGGCCGGCCCCTCGGCAGCAAGGTGGCGGCCAGGACGCGCAGGCGCCGCAGCATGGGTTCCCTCCCGATCTGGTTTCTTAGGTGAGGCTAACCTAAGCTATCGCCGAGCGGGTCGGAAGCCCCCGGCCCCGCGAGCCCTCTGGAACGCCGAAGGTGGAACCGGTGCCGCGAACTACCCGTGTCTCCCGCGCCCTTGCGGCCGCGGCCGCCCTGGCGATCGCACTGGCCGGCTGCGGCTGCGGCTCCGGCGGCGACTCCGGCGACGGCGGCGGTACGCGCGGGGAGGCGCCGGCCGACCGCGTCGACCCGATCACCGACGAGGCCGTGCCCCGGCTGCCGGCGACCGTGCGGTCCGCCGACGGGCGCGAGGTCACCGTCACCGGGGCGGACCGGATCGTGCCGCTCAGCGGCTCGATCTCCGAGCTGGTCTTCTCCCTCGGGCTCGGCGACCGCGTCGTCGCCCGCGACGTCACCGCCACCTTCGAGCAGGCGAGCGACCTGCCGGTGGTGACCCGGGCGCACGACGTCTCCGCGGAGAGCGTGCTGTCGCTGGAGCCGGACGTGGTGCTGGCCGAGGAGACCACCGGGCCGGCGGAGGCGATCGACCAGATACGGGCCGCGGGCGTGCCGCTCGTCGTCTTCGACCCGGCGCGGGACCTCGGCGACGTCGCCGGCCGCATCGACGCGGTGGCCGCCGCGCTCGGCGTCGCCGACGAGGGCGCGAAGCTGCGCGAGCGCGCTCGAGAGCGGATCGAGGCCGCCCGCGCCGAGATCCCGTCCGGCGGCGAGAAGCCGCGGGTGGCGTTCCTGTACGTGCGCGGCTCGGCGTCCGTGTACATGCTGGGCGGCGCACGCTCCGGGGCCTCGTCGCTGATCGAGGCGGCGGGCGGCGTGGACGCCGGCAAGGAGTCCGGTCTCGACAAGGACTTCACGCCGATCACGAGCGAGGCGCTGGCGCGGGCGGCGCCCGACGTGCTGCTGGTGATGACGAAGGGGCTGGAGTCGGTGGGCGGGGTCGACGGGCTCGTCGAACTGCCGGGCGTCGCGCAGACGCCGGCGGCGATGGACCGGCGGATCGCGTCGGTCGACGACGGCGTGCTGCTCAACTACGGGCCGCGCACGGACGCGGTGCTGCGCAGCCTGGTGGAGCAGATCCACGCGCCGGGCGAGGACCGATGACGTCGTCGGCGCGACTGCCGCCGGGCGGGGGCCGGATCGGGGTCGGGGA
>NZ_BAAAPF010000542.1:0-2597 GCF_039531005.1 Streptomyces synnematoformans | reverse complement strand
CGGCCCGGCGGAGACGGTCCCGCCGGACGCGCCGGCGACGGCGCGCATGCCGGCGGCGGGCGACCGTGCGCCGCACCCGGCCGCCCCACGCGACCCCGCCTCCGGGAGCCCTGCCGCCGAGGCGGCGAAGGCCCGTACCCCGGTGGCACACGACGGGGCACCCCCGCGTTCGGCCGCCGACCCGGTCACGGAGCCTGCGCCGCCGGACGCGCCCGCCGACCGCACAGCCGCCCCCGGACGGCCCGGCGGGGGCTCCGTATGACCGCCCCCGGGCGCTCCGCGCCCATCCGCGTGCTCGTCGTCGAGGACGACCTCGTCGCCGCCGACGCCCACCGGCTCTACGTCGCGCGCGTGCCCGGCTTCGCCGTCGCCGGGACCGCGCGGACCCGTGCCGAGGCGGTCCGCCTGCTCGACCGGGTCCCCGTCGACCTGATCCTGCTCGACCTCTACCTCCCCGACGGCCACGGCCTCGCCCTGCTCCGCTCGCTGCGCACCGCCGGCCACGCCGCCGACGTCATCGCCGTCACCTCCGCCCGCGACCTGGCCGTCGTCCGCGAGGGGGTGTCCCTGGGCGTCGTGCAGTACGTGCTCAAGCCCTTCGCCTTCGCCACCCTGCGCGACCGCCTCCTCCGCTACGCCGAGTTCCACGCCGCGGCCGGCGAGGCCGGCGGCCAGGACGAGGTGGACCGCGCGCTCGCCGCGCTCCGCGCGCCCGCGCAGGCCGCGCTCCCCAAGGGGCTGTCCGGCCCCACCCTCGCCGCCGTCACCGACGCCCTGCGCCGGGCGGGCGACGCCGGCCTGACCGCCACCGCCGCCGGCGAGGCCACCGGCACGGCGCGCATCACCGCCCGCCGCTATCTGGAGCACCTGGCGGAGACCGGCCACGCCGTCCGGGCGCCGCAGTACGGCCAGGTGGGCCGCCCCGAACTCCGCTACCGCTGGTCCGGCACCCGCCCCTGACCCCGGCTCGGGCGGGCGGGGCGCGCCGCGGGCCCGGCTGGAAACCGTCGGTACAACAACGTTGTCACCGATACGGGGCGGGCCCTGTCACAGCCATTGACCGGACATCCGGACAGCCGTACTTTCTCGGCAATCTCGCCAGAGCCGCAGGGAGGTCCCGCCGTGCACCGCCCCGTCACCCCCATGCTCGCGACCGCGCTCACCGCCGTACTCGCCGCCACCGCGCTCTCCGCCTGTTCGGACTCCGGCAGCGACCCGGACACCGTGAAGGTCCAGTTCAAGAAGTCCACCGACGCCAAGAACAAGATCTTCGACCGCGAGATGGACGCGGTGAAGAAGGAGTTCGAGGACAAGTTCCCCGGCAAGAAGGTCGAGCTGATCCCCGTCCAGGTGCCGGACGAGCAGTACTACACCAAGGTCCAGCAGATGCTGCGGTCCCCCAAGACCGCCCCCGACCTGGTCTACGAGGACACCTTCCTGATCAACTCCGACATCACCGCCGGCCTCCTCACCCCGCTCGACGACTACCTCAAGGACTGGAAGGACTGGGGCCGGTACGTCGAGACGGCGAAGACCGCCGCGCAGGGCCAGGACGGCAAGACGTACGGCATTCCGGACGGCACCGACACCCGCGGGCTCTGGTACAACAAGGAGCTGTTCGAGAAGGCCGGGCTGCCCGCCGAGTGGCAGCCGGAGACCTGGGCCGACGTGCTGGACGCCGCCCGCACCGTCAAGCGCGAACTGCCCGGCGTCATCCCGCTGAACGTCTACACCGGCAAGCCCGCCGGCGAGGCCGCCTCCATGCAGGGCTTCGAGATGCTGCTGTACGGCACGGGCGAGGACCCGCTGTACGACCCGAAGGCGGAGAAGTGGGTCGCCGGCAGCCAGGGCTTCGCCGACGCCCTCGACTTCGTGCACACCGTCTACAACGAGGGCCTCGGCCCCGAGCCGCAGGAGGCCCTCGACCCGAACATCGGCACCAAGGTCGGCACCGAGTGGCTGCCCGAGGGCAGGCTCGCCATCGACCTGGACGGCTCCTGGATGTCGAACAACTGGCTGGAGACCGGCCCCCGGCCGTGGCCGGAGTGGACCGAGGTCCTCGGCCAGGCCGCGATGCCCACCCAGCACGGCCAGCCGCCCGGCCGGGTCAGCATGTCCGGCGGCTGGGCCTGGTCCATCCCCGCCAAGGCGAACAACCCCGACCTGGCCTTCGAGTTCATGAAGGTCGCCCAGTCGCGCGCGAACAACACCCGCCTGACCATCGCCAACGGCCAGATCGCCGTCCGCGAGGACGTCGCCGCCGACCCCGACTACCAGGCGTACGTCCCGGGCGTCGAGTTCTTCACCGGCCTGGTCGAGGACACCCACTACCGCCCGGCGCTCCCGGTCTACCCGCAGGTCTCCACCGCCATCCAGGAGGCCATGGAGCAGGTGACCACCGGCGACGCCTCCGCCGAGGAGGCCGCGGCGGGCTACGACGAACAGCTCGATTCGATCACCGACGGCGAGGTGGTCGAGAAGTAGCCGCCGCGAGCCCTCCGAGAGGCCACCGTGACCAAGCACGTGCCCGCCCCCGCCGGGTCCGGGGACGCGGCCGCCGGCGCGGAGCACGTCCCCGGGCAGGCGGGCGGCGGCCG
>NZ_BAAAPF010000541.1:0-2600 GCF_039531005.1 Streptomyces synnematoformans | reverse complement strand
GCGCGTCGCGGGCGTGACGACGTACGTAGAAACCGGCCCGGACGCCGCCCTGACCCGCGCGTACGTCCGCGGCCGCGTTGCCGCCGCCCTCGCCGCCTGACCCGGCCCACCGACGAGCCGCCGCCCCCGGGCCGCCCGGTCAGCCGACGAGCCCCAGCACCGGCCGCAGCCCGTCCGGCCGCTCGCCGACCGGCAGGTGGTCCACCGGGAAGTAGCCGCACCCCAGCGCCGCGGCGCCGCCGTCGGCGCGCCGGTCGTCGCCGACCATCAACACGTCCTCGGGCGCGTGCGCCAGCGCCTCGCACGCGGCCCGGAACAGCCGCGCGTCGGGCTTCTGCACCCCGTGCTCGTACGAGAGCGTGTACGCGTCCACGTGGTCATCGAGGCCGTGGGCGCGGAACACCGGCCGCGGGTCCCAGCCGATGTTGCTGACCACCCCGACCCGGACGTCGCGCTCCCGCAGCCCGCGCAGGACGTCTCCGGCGTCGGGGTACGGCTGCCACGCCGCCGGCGTCATGTGCCGTTCGTACAGCGCGTCGTACACCCCGTCGGGCCACGGCAGAGCCACCAGCCGGGCCAGGGCCGTGTACGCGGTCCGGTGCCGCTCCATGCTCCGGTCCCGGGTCCGCCACACCTCCGCCAGCGCTTCCGGTACCCACTCGGGGAACGCGCCGCCCGGCAGCGCGCCCGCGCGCTCCAGCGCGACGGCGTAGCGCGCGATCGCGGCGTCGCCGGCGCCGATCCCGGCGGCGTCGAGCACGGCGCGCAGCCAGCGCTCCGCCGGTTCGACGCGGAACAGGGTCCCGGAGAAGTCGAAGAGCACGGCCTTGGGGCTCATCCGCGTACCTCCGCCGGCTCCCTGTGCTCGGACGGTGCCCACGTGTCGTACGACGCCGCCGCGAGTGCCGCGACCGCGGCGCCCATCAGGGTGCCGCCCAGCACGTCGCTGGTCCAGTGCACCCCGAGCCACATCCGGGTGAAGGACACGCCCGCCGCGGACACGGCCGCCGCCGTCCACGCGGCGTACCGCAGGCCCGCGGGCACGCGGTCCGCGCGGCTCAGCACCCACAGCAGCAGGCCGCAGGCCAGCGCGACGGTCATGGCGTGGCCGGAGGGGAAGGCGGCGTGCGAGGCGGAGTCCACCGGGTCGCTCCACCGCGGGCGGTCGCGGCCGACCGCCGCCTTCAGGCCGTTCTGCAGCACCCAGCCCACCGCCACCGCGCCGGCGAGCCACAGCGGCAGCAGCCGCGCGCCGCGCCACAGCAGCCAGAGGATCACGGCCAGCATCAGCAGCCGCATCGTCACCGTGTCCCAGACCCAGTCGGTCAGCACCCGGTTCACCCGGGTCCAGCCGGACTCCGACACGGCGGCGGAGTGCAGCCGCCGGGCGATCCGCCCGTCGGCGTCCGTCAGCGGCTCCCAGGAGGCGATCACCGGCACCGCCAGCAGCACGCTGGCGAGCGTGAGGACGGCGGCGGTGACGCGCAGGGCGGGGGAGGAGGGGCGCGGTGCGGCGGCGGTCACGCGCCGACCCTACGCGAGCGCGCTGAGCCCGGGGCCGAAGGCGACCAGGAGCGGCACCGCGGGCGCCAGCAGCGCCGCGACGGTCAGCCGCAGCCGGCGGGCCGGGGTGAACCGCGGCGCCGCCGCCAGCAGCCGGTCGACGCGCTGCGGGAGGTGGCCGTGGTGGCCGTGGTGACCGGGGCCGGGGCCGAACACGCCGCGCTCCTCGTTGAGTTCGACCAGCGCGGTGGCGAACGTCATCCGGCCGAAGCGGCGCGACGCGGCGTCGTCGGCGGCCAGCTCGCACAGCCGGTGCACCTCGTCGCGGAACGCCCGGAAGACGGGCATGCGCGGCACGCCCGCGAGCGCCCCCGCGCAGTGCTGCAGCCAGTGGTGGCGGGCCCGGCTGTGCCCCTGCTCGTGGGCGAGCACGGCGTCGAGCTGGCGCCGCTTCAGCCGGCGCAGCGCGGCCGTGGTGATGACGAGCTGGGCCTGCCCGCCGGGCAGCCACCAGGCGTCCGGCCGCTCGCCCTCCAGCACCACCAGCCGTTCGGCGCCGGCGTCCTCGCCGGGCAGCAGCGGGGCGCGGCGGCGCAGCTCCTCGCGCCGCCGGCGGCGCTGCGCCCGGGCGGTGCGGACCTCGCGGACGAACATCACGGCCGTCCACAGCCCGCCGGCCGCCAGCGCCACGGCGAGCGCCGCGGCCCACGGGGCGCCGGTGGCGTCGCCGTACGCCTCCCGTACCGCGGCCGGCGCCGGGGCGAAGACCCCGCTGTGCACCTGCGCCCAGGCCACCGCGGCGCTCAGGGACATGGCGAGCCCGCAGCACAGCAGCACGGCGGCCACGACGCACTGCCACACCCACAGCGCGAGCACCGGCTCGCGGTCCGCCCACGCGGCGCGGGTCAGCAGCCGGGGCGCGACCGCGGCGGTGAGGGCGGCGAAGGCCAGCAGCGTGAGCGGGATCACCATGGGTTCAGCGTACGGAGCGGGGGCGCCGGCCGGTACGTGTGCGCCGGTGAAGTGACGGACGACACCGGGGAGTCAGAGGGCGAGGAGCATCGCGACCATGCCGGTGCCCAGGCAGACGCGGCAGG
>NZ_BAAAPF010000540.1:0-2639 GCF_039531005.1 Streptomyces synnematoformans | reverse complement strand
GGCCGCGGCCGCCCGGACTTCGCGCGGCCGCGGCCGCCCGCACACCCGCGGCCAGGGCCGTGCCCAGCGGGCGGGCCAGGCGCAGCGCACCCCGTTCCTTGTGCGCCAGCAGCGCCGTCCGGACCGCGTCCGCGTACGCCGCCACCGCATACACCGCGGGCAGCCCCGCGGGCCGGGGCCGGGGCGTCACCCGCCGCACCGCCCCCGCCGTCAGCTCCGCGGCGCACCCCGCACACAACGCCCCCGCGCCCCGTACCGCCCCGCATCCCGCGCAGCCGTCCGCCAGCAACAACCCCGTCAGTTCCCGCCCTGTCCCCCGCATACGTCCACCATGCCGGGGCCCACCGACACCCGCGACCCCCCTGTGGACAGCCCTCCGTATGTGGAAAACCCGAGCGCAGTCCCGGCACCCGGCCCCCTGCGGCCAGGCCCGGGAGCGGCCAGACCCGGCGCTCGAACCCTGCGGTCAGGCCCCGGCCCGGCCCGGAATGCAGACCCGTGCCGGTCCCGTTCGCCAGTCCGGCCCTCCGACGCCTCCGACGCCGCCTACCCCGGATACACCGGGGCCGTGCCCGCCTTCCCGCCCACCACGGCCTTCCAGTACCCGTTCTGCGGCAGCCGCACGATCCCCTCCTCCGTCGCCGCCACCATCGGGTTCGTCGGGTCCTCCGTCGCCGCCACCGCGGTCACCCCGGTCAGCCCCTGCCCCAGCTCCGCCGTCGGCGGCACCGACCCGTCCGTCGACACCAGCCGCATCTGCTGCACGCCCTCGGTCTCCCGGCCCACGACCACCAGCCGGCTCTCGCCCGCCCACGACACGGCCCGCACGTCCTCCAGCGGTCCCGTGTCGCGCAGCTGCGCCACCACCGGCACCCCCTCGTCCACCGACACCGCGCCCAGCACCAGCCGGCTCTCCGACCCCTCGCTGACGACCAGCGCTATCCGCGCCCCCTCCGCGGACATCCGCAGCGCCTCGATGCGCCCCTCCAGCCCGGTGAGGTCTATGCGCACGGGGTCGCCGGTGCCGTTCGCGATCCAGTACAGCCGCGACTCGTCGCCGACCCGGTCCGCCACCCACAGGTCGCCGAGACCGTCCCAGCTCGGGGCGGTGAGCCCGTCGCCGCGGCCGGCCTGCTCCGCGGTGGCGTCGCTGGTCAGCAGCGGGTCGCCCAGCTCGGACGACTCGTCCAGCGACGACACGTACAGCTCCCGCCCGTCGGCCGTCACCCCGGCCGCCTTGTTCTCCGAGCGGGACACCGCCGCCGACCCGATCGCCGGCTCGCCGTCGCCGAGCGGGCTGATCACCGTCGCGGGCCCGGCCTCGCCCGCTTCCGGCCCCGGGGTGGTCCGCACCAGCCGGTGCTTGGAGTCGATGAAGTACAGCGACTCGGGGTCGCCCGCCGGCCCGTCCGGCGCGTACCGCTCGCCGGCCGCCGCGCTCAGTTCGCACAGCTTGGCGTCCCGGGCGGTCACCAGCTGCACGTTGTCGACGCGTACGCCGTCCTGGCTCTGCGCGGTGTGCAGCACCTGCGCGGCCATCCGCTCGCACGTGTGCAGCCCCGGTTTCGTCCGCAGCGCGAGCCGCACCCGCAGCGTGCCCTCCTCGTCGACCTTCAGCTGCTGGTTCCGCGCCAGCTGCGTGCGCTCCGGGAACGTCGTCTGCGTCACCGCGCCGATCAGCCCGCCCGGCCCGTCGAGCAGTGTGCGCACCACGTCCGTGACGGGGTCGATCCGCCGCCGTACGTAGATGGGGTCGGCGACGAGCGTGTCCCTGCTGCGCGCCGTGAAGTGGTACGTGCTGGCCGGCTGGAAGGTCCGCTCGAAGTCCGCCCGGCTGATCACCAGCCCGCGCGGCGGGTCGGCGATCCGCCACTCGCCGGACTTGCGCACCTTCGACAGCTCGATGTTCAGGCTGTACGGACGCTCGTCCGGCGAGTACGTGCCCGCCTCGTTGAGCCGCGCGACCTTGTCGCCGCGCAGCTGGACGACCGCCGTGCTCACCCTGGCGCCGTTCACCGGCTTGGGCCCGGCCGCCGGGCCGCCTATGACCTCGGGCGCCTCGGCGAGCACCGTCGTCTCGCCCGGCGACCAGTCACGCGCCTTCTTCGTCAGATAGGCCTTCGCGACGGTGGCGTAGTCGTCGCTGCGCAGCGCCTCCAGGAAGTCGGACACGATGCGCTGCGGGCTGGCCCCGGGCTCGGGCGGTTCGGCGTAGGTACGCGCGCGTGGATCCTCACGCTGTTCGGACAGCGGCACCTGGTGCACGCCCCCGCTGTCGGGCATGGAGGCGCAGCCGGTGAGGAGCAGGAAGCCCGCGAGCAGGGCGGCGGTGGCGTAAGGGCGCGTACGGGCCGCCGCCGGGCGGCCCCGCCCGCGTACCGCCGTCGTCGTCCGCCCCGTACGGCTAGCCGCGGCCACCGCGCTCCCCCTCACTGCCGACCTCGGCGCCGACCTCACTGCCAGCCTCACCGCCGCCCTCGCCGGGAACCTCACCGCCGTCCTCGCCCCCCTCGGAGCCGTCCCCGGCGCGGCGCCCGGACGTCCCGTCCGGCGCATCCGCGCCCTCGCCGTACGCCGCCGCCTCATCCGCGGCTGGCGCACACCCGCTGACCCGCCGCCGGCTGCCCGGCAGCGCCGTC
>NZ_BAAAPF010000539.1:0-2653 GCF_039531005.1 Streptomyces synnematoformans | reverse complement strand
CGGACCGGCGACGCCCGCGGGGCCGGACGGCGACTGGTCGGCGTACACGACCAGGCCGGTGGCGGGCAACGCGGCCCCGGGGCGTATCTGCGTGAACTCCCGGACGCCGACGGCACGCAGCACCTCGCGCAGCTCCGTGAGCGCCCGCGGGTCCGCGTCCGCGGGGGTGACCAGCACCGCCTGCCCGCCCGCGGGCACCTCGCCGGCGTGGGCGCGCAGCTGCTGCGGGCGCGGCCACGCCGCGTCCCGCAGCGCCTCCTCGGCGTCCGGCGACTCGGTGGCACCGGCGGATCCGGTCGGCCCGGCGCCGCCGGCGCGCGGCTGCTGCCGCTGTGCGGCGGGGTCGGGCGCCCGGCCGCCGAGCAGCCCGCCGACCACGGCGGCGGACAGTGCCGTCGCCGTGGCCACCCGCCGCCTGGCAGCTCCGCCCAACTCCGTCCGCCCTCCGTCCGTTTCCGGCCCCGGCACCGACCCCGGGGCACCGGTGCCGTGCCGGCGCCGTACCCCGGCGTCCCGGCCGGCTCGTACGACCGTACGCCGGTGCCGTCAGCCGCCCATCGCCACGGCGTTTCACCGCCGTTACGCATTCCGCTTCCGTCCCGCGTCCCACGACCCGCCGCCGCGCGGCGCGTTCGCGCGCGAGGCGCAGCGCAGAGCCCACCACCGCGGCACCGCCGCTGTCAACGCGCCGTTCGGTCCCGGCCCGCCGGACGAACGAGCCAGCGTACCCGCGCCGCCCCGGAGCGGACACCCCGCGACGGCACCGCGGCACGGGCGGCCCCGTGGCCGGGCGTTGCCGCGCCGCCCGTCTTCCGCCCGTCTCCCGTCCGTCTCCCGTCCGTCTCCCACTCGTCTCCCGCCCGCCCGGCCCGCGACGGAAAAAGCGGGTCAGGAGGGGGCGCACGCCCCAGCTCTTGCGTTCTACGGGCCCCCTTACCGTCAATTCGCCCGTTGCGGGTACTGTGACGTAGGGCACGAACGCGTGCCGACACGACTGCCGGACCCATGATCGGGTAGCGGCGGACGTGACCAGCCGTCGATCGAGGAGGACCCCCGGTGGCCACTCCCGCTCAGTACGAGACCAGCCACGACCACCACCACAAACCCGTCGAGGGCGCCGACCCCGACTACGGCCTGGCCGGCGCCTGCTCCTGCGCCGAGCTGCCGCTGACCAGCGAACCCCCGCTGGCCGCGGGCACCCCGCTGACCAGCGAGCCGCCGCTCGCCGCCGACGACAACCTCATCAGCGAGCCGCTGCCGCCCGTTCACTTCACGTGACGGCCTCCTGACGGCGCGCGTCCGCCGCAGTACGATCAGCCTGCCGGCTCACCCCGGCGGGGCCCGTCCGGGGCCCGCGACCGGGGACGTGGGTGACGCCGGAGCCGATGACGTCACTTACCACCTGGGGGTGGCATGTCTCTGGCGCGGTTAGCTGCGCTGCACGGAGTCGCAACCTCGTACGAACGCTCTCCGGGCCGCTCCGTCCCGGTCCCCGAGGACACCGTCGCCGCCGTCCTCGCCACCCTCGGCGTGGACGCCTCCGGGCCCGCCGCCGTGGCCGCGGCCCTCGCGGCGTACGAAGCGGCCGAACGGGACCGGCTCCTGCCCACGACCCTGGTGCCGCCCGCCGGCACCCTCCTCGACCCCGGCCCGCTGCCGGCCGGCACCGAGACCGCCCTCGCCGGTGAGGACGGCGCGGAACTCGACCCGAGCGGGCCGCTGCCCCTCGGGCACCACACCCTCACCGCCGCCGCACCCGACGGGCGCACCGCCACCGCCGCGGTCATCGTCGCCCCCGCCCGGGTCCCGCGGCCGCGCCGGCGCGGCGCCGGGCTCGTGCTGCAGCTGCCCACGCTGCTGTCCGGCCGCTCCTGGGGCATGGGCGACCTCGGCGACCTCGCCGAGCTGGCCGCCTGGTCCGCGCGCACCCACGGCATGGACTTCGTCCAGCCCGGCCCGCTGCACGCCGCCGTCCCCGGCGGCGGCGACCGGCCCGCCGATCCGTCCCCGTACCGCCCCTCCTCCCGGCGCTTCGCCGACCCCGTGCACCTGCGGATCGAGGACATACCGGAGTACCGCTACCTCGACCCCGACGACCGCGCCCGGGCCGACGAGCTGTCCGGCCGCGCCGCCGCCCTGCGCGACGCGGTGCGCGCCAAGGGCGGGCTCGTCGACCGCGACGCGGTGTGGCAGCTGAAGCGGGCCGCGCTGGAGCTGCTGCTCCGCGTCGAGCTGACGCCCGGCCGCCGCGTCGCCTACCACCACTTCCTCGCCGAACAGGGCCAGCCCCTCGACGACTACGCCGCCTGGTGCGCGCTGGCCGAGATCCACGGCCCCGACTGGCGCTCCTGGCCCGGCGGCCTCACCGACCCCCGCTCCACCGCCACCACCCGGGCCCGGCACGACCTGCTCGACCGCATCGACTTCCACTGCCGGCTGGCCTGGCTCGCTGACAGCCAGCTGTGGCGGGCCCAGCGGATCGCCCGGGACGCCGGCATGGGCGTCGGCGTCGTGCACGAGCTGGCGCCCGGCGTCCACCCCGCGGGCGCCGACGCCTGGGCGGAGCAGTCCGTCCTCGCCGCCGGCTGCACGGTCGGCGCCCCGCCGGACGCCCGCGACGCGCGCGGCCGGGACCGCGGCGTGCCGCCGTGGC
>NZ_BAAAPF010000538.1:0-2659 GCF_039531005.1 Streptomyces synnematoformans | reverse complement strand
GCCGCGACCAGCCCGGGCAGCAGCGCCGCCTTGCCGGCCGGCCCCGCGCAGCCGTCGAGCCAGCGGGTGTCCGGCCCGTCCAGCGGCGCGTTCGCCAGCGCCAGCGTGACGAGCTGGCTGCCCTCGTCCTGCACGCCGGCCCGCCCCTCGCGCACCGCGTCCAGCGCCCCCGGGTCGCCGCCCTCGGCGAGCCGAACGGCGTACGGGGACCAGCGCCCCGGCAGCGTCTCCGGGCCGCTCAGCTCGGCCGGTGCGGCCCGGCCGGGGCGGGCGACGAGGGTGACCTCGGGCCGGTCGTTGTCGGCGGCGAGCAGCTCCTCCATCCCGGCCCGGCCGCCGCCGAGCGCGTCCCACAGCGCGGAGACGATCCAGCGCGGGTGGGAGTGGACGACCGCCAGGTGCTCCTCGGGGTCGTCGTCGTACGGCGGCGCCACCTCGGCCAGCCACCCGTCGAGGTCGCGGGCGGCGATCCGGCGCAGCACGGCGTTGACGAACCGCGCCCGCCCGTCGCCCAGCACCACCCGGGCCAACTCCACCGACGCCGACACGGCGGCGTGCGGGGGGATGCGGGTGCCGAGGAGCTGGTGGGCGCCGAGGCTGAGGACGTCGAGCACCTCGGGGTCGACCTCGCGCAGCGGGCGGTCGACGCACTCGGCGATGATCCGGTCGTACGTGCCCTGGCGGCGCAGCGTGCCGTAGACCAGCTCCGTGGCCAGCGCCGCGTCCCGGCCGTCGAAGCCGCCCTGCTGCCGGGCCTGCCGGAGCATCGGCGGCAGCACGAGGTTGGCGTAGGCGTCGCGCTCGTCGACCGCGCGGAGCGCGTCGTAGGCGAGGATCCGTACGGGGTCCTTCTGCGGCCTGCGGTAGGGCTTGGCGGGCCGGCGACGGCGCGGCTGGTCGCTCACGTGAAATGTGCTCCGGGGCTGGCTGTTGCGTACACCGGAAGCCTACGCCCCGGGCGGTTCCGGCCCGTCGCCGAGGCGTTCGCCGGAGGCGATGCGCGCCCCGCGCGCCCAGTCCGCCGCCGCCATCGGCCGCTTGCCCTGCGCCTGCACCCACTGCAGCTCCACGGCGTGCGAGCCGGTGCCGGCGGTGACCGCGGACTTCGTCACGTCGAGTTCGCCGGGCGCGAGGCCGGTGCGCTCGGGGCGCGGCGTGACCGAGCGGATCTTCAGCCGCTCGCCGCGGAACGTCGTCCACGCGCCGGGCGCCGGGGCGCAGCCGCGCACCACCCGGTCGACGCGCAGCGCGGGGGCGGTGAAGTCCAGCCGCGCGTCCGCCACCTGGATCTTCGGGGCCGACGAGACGCCCTCGGCGGGCTGCGGCACGGCCGTGACGGTGCCGTCCTCGATGCCGTCCATCGTGGCGGCGAGCAGCCCCGCGCCGGCCATGGCCAGCCGGGTCAGCAGATCGCCGCTGGTGTCGGTGGGCCGCACCTGCTCGGTGACGACCCCGAACACCGGCCCGGAGTCGAGCCCTTCCTCGATACGGAACGTGGTCGCGCCGGTCACCTCGTCGCCGGCGAGGATCGCGTGCTGCACGGGCGCGGCGCCGCGCCAGGCGGGCAGCAGCGAGAAGTGCAGGTTGACCCAGCCGTGCGCGGGGATCGCGAGCGCGGCCGGGGGCAGCAGCGCGCCGTACGCGACCACGGGGCAGCAGTCGGGGCCGAGGGCGCGCAGCCGCTCCAGGAACTCCGGCTCCTTGGGCCGCCCGGGCTTCAGCACCTCGACGCCGGCCTCCTCGGCCCGCTGCGCGACCGGGCTCGCCACCAGCCGCCGGCCGCGGCCGGCGGGGGCGTCGGGCCGGGTGACGACGGCGACGACCTCGTGCCGGTCCGACGCCAGCAGGGCGTCGAGGGCGGGCACGGCGACTTCCGGCGTACCGGCGAAAACGAGCCTCATGGGTGGCGCGGGTTCCTCTCGGCTGCGCGCGGGTGCGCGTCGTGACGGCGACGGAGTGCGCCAAGTCTAGGACGCCGGGCGGGCCGTCCGCGGGGCGGGCGCGGCGAAACGCCCGGGCCCGGATACGCCCGGGGCGTGCGGTCGGCCGCACGCTCCCGGGTGCCGTGCGCGCGCCCCCGACCCGTGACCGCCGACTGAGTGTCGCGTTGCTCAGTCAGGAAAGTGAAAAGTGACCGAAACGGGCCGCTCCGCAGCCCGATCCGAACGACGCCGGTTCGAGAGGCTTCTCCATGGCCGACCACGCAAGCCACGACGCCCAGGCGCGGGCGAGCCTGCAGCTCCTGGTGCGGGACATCGAAAGGGTGCGCCGGCAGGTCGACGCGCTGCGCACCCTCACCGCCCAGCTGGGCAACGTCTACCGCCCCCGGCGGACGGGCCCGTCCGCCGGGTTCGTCGTCTACGGGCGGGCCCCGGCGCCCACGGTGCGGCTCGCCCAGGAGCTGCGGGACAGCGTCGAGACGCTGGTGACCGCGGCCGTCGACTTCGACCGCTCGCTCGGCTTCTCCTGGGACGCGGTGGGCTCGGCGCTGGGCGTCACCAAGCAGGCGGTGCACCGCCGCTACGGCACGCGGCGGGCGCAGCAGCCCGGCGGTGACGCCGCGGAGGGCGGCGGGCCCGGCGCCGGCGGTCCGATGGGTGCCGAGGGCCGGATGCCCGCGGGCACGCTCCCGGTCGTCCCGGCGGCCCCGGGGGCGCCG
>NZ_BAAAPF010000537.1:0-2703 GCF_039531005.1 Streptomyces synnematoformans | reverse complement strand
AGGCCCTCCAGCGCCAGCGCCGTGGCCCGCGGGTCCTCCGTGGCGCGCGCGGCGGCGAGCGCTTCGCGCTGCAGGGCCCGCGCCTCCGCCGCGTCCCCGCGCTGCTCGGCGACGAAGCCCAGCTCCGCCGCGGCCAGCGCCACCCCGCGCGGCGCCGCTGCGGAGCTGACCCGGCGCCACCAGTTCAGCCAGGGGCGCAGGTGCGCCTCGGCGGCCTCGGGCCGGCCCGCCCTGCGGGCCACCATCCCGAGGCCGATCTCGGCGAACTCCTCGCCGAGCGTGTCGAAGTGCGCGGTGGCCACCGCCAGGGCCCGCTCGTGCAGCCGCCGTGACTCCGCCAGGTCGCCGGTGAGCATCGTGCTCCGGCCCAGCCCGGCGAGCCGGTACGACTGCTGGGCCCGCAGGCCGAGTTCCTCCGCCCGGCGGGCGTCGTCGCGGTGCAGCCGCGCGGCGCGTGCGTAGTCGCCGGTGATCTCGGCGTGGTCGGCCATGACCTCGCCGGCTTCCAGTCGGCCCCACGCCTCGCCCAACTCGTCGAAGATGCGGGCGGCGGTGGCGGAGTGCCGCGCGAGCGCGGCGAGGTCGCCGCGGAAGAGCGCCACGGTCGCCCGTACGACGAGGGCGGCGGCCTCGCCCCAGCGGTCGCCGCGGGCACGGAACTCGCCCAGCGCGCGGTCGGCGAGCGCGGCGGCGCGGGAGATGCTGCCGTAGTTGGCTTCGGCGTGGGCGAGGAACCACACTGCGCGGCTGTCGGCGGCGGCGTCGGGGACCGCCGGTCCGGCGGTCGCGGCGGGGGGAGTCGCGGGGCTGGTGGCGGTGCCGGTGCGGGTTCCGGCGGGCTGCGGGGGCGGGCTGCCGTCGTCGTACCTCCCGCGCGTCTCGTACGCACCGGTGTCACCGCTGTCGGGGCAGTCGCGATCGCCGCTCTCGCCGGGGGAGGGCGCCGGGTCTGGGCCGCCGGCGCGGTGGGTGTCCTGTGTCCCGTACAAACCGGCTCCGCCGGTCTCGTCGGCCTGCGGTGTGCGGGCCGCGGCGTCGTGCAGGGCGAAGCCGGCGTGCCACGAGGCGACGGTGGCCCGTAGCTCGGCGGAGCGCGCGGCCTCGCCGTGCGGGCCCTGCGCTCGGGTGGCGCCCCGGGCCGCACCGCCGCCTGCGCCCGCAGCCCCGGTCTGCCGCGCTGTTCCGACAGCCGGCCCCCCGGCCGCGTCCGCGTCTCCGGCCCCCGCCGCCGCCCCGCCCGTCTCCAGCGCGCGCGCCAGCGCACGCGTGCCCTCGCGGTGGCGTCCGCGCAGGTACCAGTACCACGCCAGCGCGTTCGCCAGCCGCAGCGCCAGGGCGGCGTCGCCCGTCGCGGTGGCGGTGTCGAGGGCCTTGCGCAGGTTGCCGGACTCGGCGTCGAGGCAGGTCAGCCAGCGGGTCTGGGTGCGGGTGAACAGGTGGGGCGCGGCGCGTTCTGCCAGGTCCGCGTAGTGGCCGGCGTGCCGGCGTAGTGCGCGGGGGTGCTCCCCGGCGGCCGTCAGCTCTTCGAGGCCGTACGCGGCGACCGACTCCAGCAGCCCGTAGCGGGGGCCGTCGGGGCCGGGGGTGGCGACGACCAGGGAGCGGTCGACGAGGCGGGCCAGCAGGTCGGCGACGTCGGCGGGGTCGATGTCCGGGCCGGCGCAGACGGCTTCGGCGGCGGGCAGCGTGGTGCCGGTGGCGAAGACGGACAGCCGCCGCAGGACGGCCTGTTCTGCGGGGGTGAGCAGGTCCCAGCTCCACTCGATCGTCGCGCGCAGCGTGCGCTGCCGTTCGGGCGCGTCCCGGCGGGAGCTGCCGGCGGCGAGGAGGCGGAACCGGTCGTCGAGGCGTTCGGCGAGGCGGTGCACGCCGAGGGCGCGGACGCGGGTGGCGGCGAGTTCGAGCGCGAGGGGGATGCCGTCGAGGCGGCGGCAGACGGCGGCGACGGCGGCGGCGTTGTCGGGGTCGAGCCGGAAGCCGGGGGCCGCGGCGGCGGCGCGGGCGAGGAAGAGCCGTACCGCGCTGGACTCCTGCAGGCAGTCGGCGGACACGGCGGACGCAGCGGACGCAGCGGCTCCGGCGGACACGGCGGGGTGGTCCGCGGCGGCGGGGTGGGCGGAGGGCGGGGGCAGGGTCAGCGGCGGTACGGCGTAGAGGGTCTCGCCGGCGATAGCCAGCTGCTCCTGGCTGGTGGCCAGGATGCGCAGGCCGGGGGCGGCGCGGAGGAGGCGGGCGGCGAGCGGGGCGACGGACTCGACGAGGTGCTCGCAGTTGTCGAGGACGAGGAGGAGCCGTCTGGCGCGCAGGGCGTCGGCGAGGACGTCGTGGGTGGGGCGGCCGTCGGTGTCGTGGACACCGAGGGCGTGGGCGACGACGTCGGCGGGGTCGTCGTAGCAGCGGCGGCCGGCGAGTTCGGCGAGCCAGACGCCGTCGGGGAAGTCTCCGGGGAGGCCGGCGGGCGCGTCGGCGAGGGCTCGGGCGGCGACTTCGAGGGCGAGCCGGGTCTTGCCCACGCCGCCGGGGCCGCCGAGGGTGACGAGGCGTTCGGAGTGGAGGAGCTTGCGCACGTCGGCGACCTCGCGGTCGCGGCCGACGAGTTCGGTGACGGGGGCGGGGAGGTTGCCCGGCGGGGGAGCGGGGCCGGGCGCGGGGGCGGCGTTCCGCGGGGTCGGCGCCGGCGTCTTCGCGCAGCACGCCGAGGAG
>NZ_BAAAPF010000536.1:0-2703 GCF_039531005.1 Streptomyces synnematoformans | reverse complement strand
CCCACCGCGCCGGGGATGCTGACGGTGCCCGGCGCGGTGGGCGCTCCCGGTTCTTCCGGTTCTTCCGGTTCTTCCGGTTCTCCCGCTCCCCCCGGCGGGGCGCAGCCCGCCGCCCTCGTCCGCGTTCCCGAGTCGGTGTCCGTCCCCGTACCCGAGTGCGACCCCGCTCCCCTGTCCGAGTCCGCCCCCGGGTCCACCGCCTCGGCGGATACCGCGTCCGCCGCCGCGGCCTGCGGTGCGGCCGTTCCCGCCGTCTCGGTCGTCGCTGACGGAATCGATTCTGCACTGGGCCTCATCCGGTCCCCTCACCTCCGCTCGCGAAGGTAGTTTTCGCACGTCAAAGCAATCGGCGCGGCGTCCGTGACTTCACCCGAAGGGATGGCGGATACGGCGTTCCGCCGCGCCGCGCCGCACCGTTGTGCATACGAGCGGGTGCCGCGCCCCGGCCGCGCCGGCGGAGGTAGCCTTGCCCCGTGCCCGCTCTATCCGACGTCGTCGCCGCGCTCGAAGCCCTCTGGCCCGCCGGCCGCGCCGAGCCGTGGGACGCGGTCGGCACGGTGTGCGGCGACCCGGACGCCCGTGTGGAGCGCGTCCTGTTCGCGGTCGACCCGGTGCGGGAGGTCGTCGACGAGGCCGTGGAGCTGGGCGCCGACCTGCTCGTCACCCACCACCCGCTCTACCTGCGCGGTACGTCGACCGTCTCGGCCGGCACGTTCAAGGGCCGCGTCGTGCACACCCTCATCAAGAACGACGTCGCCCTGCACGTCGCCCACACCAACGCCGACCGCGCCGACCCCGGCGTC
The DNA here is from genome assembly GCF_039531005.1 of Streptomyces synnematoformans. Taxonomy (NCBI): domain Bacteria; kingdom Bacillati; phylum Actinomycetota; class Actinomycetes; order Kitasatosporales; family Streptomycetaceae; genus Streptomyces; species Streptomyces synnematoformans. The sequence goes on along the minus strand of NZ_BAAAPF010000536.1, from coordinate 1,900 downwards.
TCCGACGCCCTCGCCGGCGCCCTCGGCCTCCGCGTCACCGGTCCGCTCGTGCCCGACGCCGATGCCCCCGACGATCCGGCCGGCCGCCGCGGCCTCGGCCGCCTCGGCGAGCTGGACGCCCCCGTGCCGCTGCGGGAGTTCGCCGACCGCGCCGCCGCGTCCCTGCCGCGCACCGCCACCGGGCTGCGCGTCGCCGGCGACCCGGCCGGCGAGGTCCGTACGGCCGCCGTCTGCGGCGGCTCCGGCGACGGCCTCTTCGACGCCGTCCGCGCCGCCGGCGTCGACGTCTACGTCACCGCCGACCTGCGTCACCACCCGGTCTCGGAGGCGCAGCAGCACGCCGCGCTCGCCGCCGGCGGCCGCCCGTACCTGATCGACGCGGGCCACTGGGCCACGGAGTGGCCCTGGTGCGAGCAGGCCGCCGCGCAGCTGGACGCGATCTCGGACCGGAACGCGTGGGGTCTGCGCACCCATGTGTCGCGTATCGTGACCGACCCCTGGACCACTCACTCCGCCGCCCCGACCGCGAGCACCGCGGGGCCGCCGACCCCCCACGCCAGCCTTGCCCCTACGAGCCCGGAGCAGCCAGCTTGAAAGCCGCGCCCGCCGACCAGATCCGCCTGCTGGACGTCCAGGCCCTCGACGTCCGCCTCACCCAGCTCCAGCACCGCCGCCGCACCCTCCCCGAGCACGAGGAGGCCGCCGGCCTGGAGGCCGACCTCGTGCAGCACCGCGACCTGCTCGTCGCCGCGCAGACCGAGGAGAGCGACACCGAGCGCGAGCAGGCCAAGGCCGAGAAGGACGTCGACCAGGTGCGCCAGCGCGCCGCGCGCGACCAGCAGCGGCTGGACTCCGGCGCGGTGACCTCGCCCAAGGACCTGGAGAGCCTGCAGAGCGAGATCGCGTCGCTGGCGCGGCGGCAGAGCGACCTGGAGGACGTGGTCCTGGAGGTCATGGAGCGCCGCGAGTCCGTGCAGGAGCGGGTGGCGGAGCTGACCGGGCGGGTCGAGTCGGTTCAGGCCAGGATCGCGGACGCCACGGCGCGGCGCGACGCGGCCGTCGGCGAGATCGACGCCGAGGCCGGCACGGTCGCCAAGGAGCGGCAGGAGGCCGCCGGCGAGATCCCCGCGGACCTGCTGACGCTGTACGACAAGCTGCGCGAGCAGCAGGGCGGCGTCGGCGCGGCCCGGCTGTACCAGCGGCGCTGCGAGGGCTGCCGGCTGGAGTTGAACATCACCGAGATCAACGAGGTCCGGGCCGCGGCCCCCGACGCCGTCGTACGGTGCGAGAACTGCCGCCGCATCCTGGTCCGTACGCCCGAATCCGGCCTCTGATGCCGGGCTCGTCCCGGCGGGAGTTCGTCGTTGAGGCGGACGGCGGCTCGCGGGGGAACCCGGGGCCCGCGGGGTACGGCGCCGTGGTGCGCGACGCGGCCGGCGCGGTGCTGGCCGAGGACGCGGCGTACGTGGGCGTGGCGAGCAACAACGTCGCGGAGTACCGGGGGCTCATCGCCGGGCTGCGGGCGGCGCGGGCGCTCGACCCGGACGCGGAGGTCCGGGTGCGGATGGACTCCAAGCTGGTCGTCGAGCAGATGTCGGGCCGCTGGAAGATCAAGCACCCCGGGATGCGGGAGCTGGCCGCCGAGGCGCGGGACGTCTTCCCGCCGGGGCGGGTGTCGTACGAGTGGATCCCGCGGGAGAAGAACAAGCACGCGGACCGGCTCGCGAACGAGGCGATGGACGCGGGCAGGCGCGGCGGGCAGTGGAGCGCGGCGGGGTCGCGGGCGGAGCTGGACGAGGAGGGCGGCGCCGGTGCGCCGGAGGGCTCCGGCACGGCCGCCGAGGGCGGCGCCGGGGCCGCGCCCGCCGCCGTGGGCTGGGGCGGCGACCTCGGGGCGCCG
>NZ_BAAAPF010000535.1:0-2714 GCF_039531005.1 Streptomyces synnematoformans | reverse complement strand
ACGGCACCCCGGCGCCAGGTCGCGGGGCGGCGCCGGAAGGCGGCTCCGCGCCGGCCGCGGGCGGGCCCGTCGCCCGGCACGTCCGGCCTCTCCGGCCTCTCCGGCCCCTCCGGGCCGGCGGCCGGTCCGTGGGGCGTGGCGTTACGCATGGTGCACCTTCCGCTCGCTCAGGTCGATGACGTAGTCGCGGGTGTCGATCCACGGGCCGTCCTCGACCCGGGTGAAGAGCCGCACGCAGCGGTGCTCCCCGCACCGCTCCAGGCCGCCGGAGTCGCCCGGCCGCGCCGTGTACGTCATCCCCTGGACCTGCAACTGCCGCGCGCCGGTCAGCTCCTCGCCGGTCGCCGCCTCGTAGTCCTGCCGCAGGCCGGCCCCGACCGGGCTGTCCACCAGCAGGTCGGCGGCGGCCTCCGCCTCCGCCGCGGCGGGCGGGGGCTGGGAGCCGGTGGACTCGACGGTGTCCACGACCTCGTTGTCGACGAGGTCGACGCTCTTCAGTACGAGCGTGTCGGTCGCGTAGTCGTAGAAGTACACCTCGGCGATCCGGTCGTCGCCGGCGCTGACCGAGGAGTCGGCGAGGTCGGTGCTGACGAGCTGCGGTACGCCCGCGCGGCCCCGGACCCCCTCGCTCTCCGTACGCAGCGACCGGTCGCCGGCGAGCGCCAGCTGCTCGGCGCGCCGCTCCTCGTCCGCCGTCAGCGGGTCGCCGCCGGTGCCCGTCCGCCCGGTCGGCAGCGGTGCGGTCCCCGGCCCCCCGGCGCCCGGCGTCCCCAGCGCTCCGGGCGCCGGGGACGACGCGGACACCCCCGGCTCCCCGTCCTGTCGGTCGTCGCCCGCCGCGCCGAGCGGCAGTGCCACGACGACGGCGGCCGCGGTGCCCGCGACGGCCGTCAGCGCCCCCCACGCGACGCGCTGTCGCATGCGGCGGCGCTCTCCGCCCGATGTGCTCATGGGCAGCCCCTCCCCTTGTTCGGTCGAGACCGATTAGACCGGCCGGACCGTTGTTCAGCACCCCGCTCCGGCCCCGCTGAACAATCGCGGGCGGTGTCGGCGGCGCGGTCTATCGTGAGGGACGACCAGGGGGAGCAGGGGACAGGGGAGCAGGGGAACGAGGGGGGTCGCCCATGGGGCGGCGGGAGAAGTCCGTGGATCCGTCCGCGGGCCCGGTCCAGCGTTTCGCGTACGAGCTGCGCAAGCTGCGGACCGAGGCGGGCGGGCCGACCTACCGGCAGCTCGCCGCGCGCGGGCCGTACTCGGTGACGGCGCTGTCGCAGGCCGCCGCCGGCGACCGGCTGCCCTCGCTGCCGGTGGCGCTGGCGTACGCGGAGGGCTGCGGCGGCGATCCGGGCGAGTGGGAGCGGCGCTGGCGGCAGGCCGCGGCGGAGGCGGCGGAGCAGCCGCCGGAACACGGCGCCGCCGCGCCTCCGTACCGCGGACTGGCCCGCTTCGAGCCCGGCGACCGCGACCGGTTCTTCGGCCGCGACCGGCTCACCGCGGACCTGGTGGAGCTGGTCCGCACCCGCCGCTTCGCGGCGGTCTTCGGCGCGTCCGGCAGCGGCAAGTCGTCGCTGCTGCGCGCCGGGCTCGTGCCGGCGCTGCAGGCCGGCGGCGCGCGGGCCGGGGACGGGGCGGCGGAGGCGGAGGCCGCCGGGCCCGAGGACTCACGCGGTCCGAGGGACCCGCGAGCGGCGCGGGATCCGCACGCGGGCGGCGGGCAGCCGGACCGGGCCCCGGCGGACCGCCCGCCGCCCGCCGCGCTGCGCATCCTCACACCCGGCGAGCACCCCGCCCGCACCCACGCCGCCGTCCTCGACGCGGCGCCCGCCGACGGGGACACGTACCTCCTCGTGGACCAGTTCGAAGAGGTCTTCACCCTCTGCAAGGACCCCGACGAGCGCGCCGCCTTCCTCGACCGCCTCCTCGCCGCCCGCGACCCCGCCCGCCGGCTGCGGGTCGTCATCGCCGTCCGGGCCGACTTCTACGGCCGCTGCGCCGAGCACCGCGGGCTGACCGACGCGCTGCGCGACGCGCAGCTGCTGGTCGGCCCCATGTCGCCGGCCGAGCTGCGCGAGGCGGTGGTCCGGCCCGCGGCGGCCGAGGGCCTGGTCGTGGAGCGGGCCCTGACGGCGCGCGTCCTGAAGGACGTCGACGGCGAGCCGGGCGCGCTGCCGCTGATGTCGCACGTCCTGCTGGAGACGTGGCGCAGGCGGCGCGGCCGGGTGCTGACGGAGGCGGCGTACGAGGCCGCCGGCGGCGTCCGCGGCGCCATCGCCACGACCGCGGAGCGGGTCTACGGGGAGCTGACGCCGGCGCAGCAGCGGGTCGCCCGGCGCGCGCTGCTGCGCCTCGTCTCGCCCGGCGAGGGCTCCCAGGACACCCGCCGCCCGGCACCCCGCGCGGAGCTGGCCGAGATCACCGCGAACGCCGCCTCCGGCGGGGGCGGCGGAGGTGGGCTGCCCGGCGGCGGGACGGCCCCGTCCGCAAGCGGTGCGGACGCGCGAGCCGAAGCGCGTACGCGTGCCGCCGGCCGTCCGCGTCGGCGCCGGGGCGGGGGCGGCACCTCCGGCGGTGGGGAGGGTGCCGGACGTGGGGAGGGTGCGGCGGGGCGGCGGCGACGGCCGGTGGGGTGGTGTGGGCGGGCCGGTCCGGCGCCACACCGGCCGCCCCGACCCCGCGACACAGGACCCGGACACCGGCCCGCACCCCCACACGCC
>NZ_BAAAPF010000534.1:0-2735 GCF_039531005.1 Streptomyces synnematoformans | reverse complement strand
CCTGCGGCACCGCCCCGACCTCGGCGGCGTACGGCTCGACCTCGCCGGCGAGGAGGGCGTGCACGCCGACGTCCCCGAGCCGGACGCCGTGCGCCTGCTCGGCCGCTACGGGATCACCGTGCTGCCCGCGCTGCCCGCCCCCGACCCGGAGACCGCCGCGGCCGCCGCCGCCCGGCTCGGCTACCCCGTCGCGCTCAAGACCACCGCCGTCCACCTGCGGCACCGCCCCGACCTCGGCGGCGTACGGCTCGACCTCGCCGGCGAGGAGCAGTTGCGCCTCGCCCACGCCGAGCTGACCGGCAGCCTCGGCGACCCCGCCGAGCTGCAGCCCGTGGTGCAGGCGATGGCCCCGCGCGGCGTCGACACCGTGGTGCGCGCCACCGTCGACCCCGGCATCGGCGCCGTGCTGTCCTTCGGCCTGGCCGGCGCCCCCTCCGAGCTGCTCGGCGACCTCGCGCACCGCCTCGTGCCCGCCACCGACCGCGACGCCGCCGAGCTGATCCGCACCGTCCGGGGCGCCCCGCTGCTCTTCGGCTGGCGCGGCGCGCAGCCGGTGGACACGGCGGCGCTGGAGGAGCTGCTGCTGCGGCTGTCGCTCTTCGTCGACGAGCACCCCGAGGTGGTCTCCGTGGAGCTGTCCCCGGCGGTGGTGGCCCCCCGCGGCGTCAGCGTGCTGTCCGCCGCCCTGCGCCTGGCCCCGCCACCGCCCCGCGTCGACCTCGGTGCCCGCCGCATGCCCCGCTACTGACCGGCCGGCCCCGCGGCCCCGGCCCCGGGGGGCGGCGGCCCGGGCCCCGGCTGGCGGACCGGACGCGGCCTGCCGGGCCGTAGGATGGGCGCATGGCTAAGACCGGGACCGCGACCAAGGGGCTGCGCGCGGCGATCGAGCGCAGCGGCTACTACCCCGCCCTCGTGGCGGAGGCGGTGGAGGCCGCCGTCGGCGAGGAGCCGGTATCCGCGTATCTGGTCCACCAGGAGACGACGTTCGACGCCAACGAGGTCCGGCGCCACGTCACCGTGCTCGTGCTCACCGACAGCCGCTTCATCGTCAGCCACACCGACGAGCAGGCCGCGGACGCCACCTCGCCGACGCCGTACGCCACCACCTCCACCGAGTCCGTCAAGCTGGCCCGGATCTCCTCCGTCGTCCTCAGCCGCGTCGTCGGCAACCCCGAGGCGTACACCCCCGGCACCCTGCCCCGCGAGGTCGTGCTGACCGTCGGCTGGGGCGCCGTCAGCCGGCTCGACATGGAGCCCGCCACCTGCGGCGACCCCAACTGCGACGCCGACCACGGCTACACCGGCTCGGCCACCGCCGACGACCTGAGCCTGCGCGTCAGCGAGGCCGGCGACGGCCCCGAGACCGTACGGCAGGCCCTGGACTTCGCCCAGGCGCTCTCCGAGGCCACCGCCGCCGGCCCGGAAGCCTGATGCCGGCGACGGGAGGGACACCGGGCGACGGCGCACCCGCCTTCGGCGCACCCGGCGACGGCACCGCGACGGCCGACGGCTGGCCCGCGCCGCTCGACCCGGCCGCCGCGCCCGCCCCCCGCTACGGCACCGGCTCCCTGGCCGACCTGCTCCCCAGCATCGCCGCCGGGCTCGGCGTCCCCGGCTTCGTGCCGGCCCTCGCCGGGGTCGAACCGGCCGACCGCGCCTGCGTGTTCCTCATCGACGGCCTCGGCTGGGAGCAGCTGCTCGCGCACCCCGAGGACGCCCCCTTCCTGCACTCCCTGGCCACCGGCGAGCCGCTGACCGCCGGCTTCCCCGCGACCACCGCCACCTCCCTCGCCTCCGTGGGCACCGGCCTGCCGCCCGGCGCCCACGGCCTGCCCGGCTACGCCGTCCTCGACCCCGGGACCGGTGAGCTGATGAACCAGCTGCGCTGGCAGCCCTGGACGGCGCCGCGCGCGTGGCAGCCGTACCCCACCGTCTTCCAACTCGCCCACGACGCCGGGGTGCACACCGCGCAGGTGTCCTCGCCCGCCTTCGAGAGCACCCCGCTGACGACGATCGCGCTCAGCGGCGGCACCTTCCACGGCCGGCTGTCGGGGGAGGAGCGCATGGACGTCGCCGCCGCGCAGCTCGCCGCCGCGGACCGCGCGCTGGTCTACACGTACTACAGCGAGGTCGACGGCAACGGCCACCGCCACGGCGTCGACTCCGACGCCTGGCGCGGCCAGCTCGGCTACGCCGACCGCCTCGCCCGCCGCCTCGCCGAGCAACTGCCGCCGCGCGCCGCCCTCTACGTCACCGCCGACCACGGCATGGTCGACGTCCCCGGCACCGACGACGCCCGCTACGACGTCGACGAGGACTGGGAGCTGCGCGCCGGGGTCCGGCTCCTCGGCGGCGAGGGCCGCGCCCGGCACGTGTACGCCGTCCCGGGCGCCGCCGGCGACGTGCTCGCGGTGTGGCGCGAGGTGCTGGGCGAGCGCGCCTGGGTCGTCGGCCGCGAGGAGGCCGTCGCGCTGGGCTGGTTCGGGCCGAAGGTTGAGGAGCGCGTACGGGACCGGCTCGGGGACGTCATCGTCGCCGCGGCCGACGACATCGCGATCGTCGCCACCCGCACCGAGCCCAAGGAGTCCGCGCTCGTCGGCATGCACGGCTCGCTGACCCCGGCGGAACAGCTGGTCCCGCTGATCTCCGTACGCTCCTGAAGCCGCGGGCCGGCCACGGCCCCGCGCGGCCGCACGCCGCCCCACGCCCCCCGGTGGCGCCTGGCGCCGCGGCCC
>NZ_BAAAPF010000533.1:0-2754 GCF_039531005.1 Streptomyces synnematoformans | reverse complement strand
GGCGCTGGGGTCGCTGGCGCAGCGGTACACGGCGGTGACGGAGGCCCCGGGCGGCGGGGATGGCGTCGGCCGGCACGGGACCGCCGGGTGCGGTGGCGCCGGACGCGGGGTCGTCCGGTGCGGGGGAGCCCGGTGCGGGGGCCGGGGGCGGACTCGGCGGCTGACGTCGGGGGGCTGCGGCCGGCGGGGCTATGCGCGGCCGCGGGCGGCGGTCGGCGGTACGGGGGTGACCGGTTCGTCGGCGGCGGTCCGCATGTGGCCGGTGTGCTCACGGGCGCCGGCCCGCTCCGCGCCGGCCCGCTCGCTGCCCCAAGCGGCCAGCGGCACCAGCGCCGCGTTCAGCCGGATGCCGTCGTCCGTCAGCGAGTACTCGACGCGGGGCGGCACCTCCTCGTACGACACCCGCCGGACGATCCCGTCCGCCTCCAGCTCGCGCAGGTGCGACGCGAGCACCTTCTCGGTGACGCCCGGCAGCAGCCGGCGCAGCTCGCCGAAGCGACGCGGCGGGTGCTCGTCCAGCGCCCAGAGGATCAGCACCTTCCACTTGCCGCCGATGACCTCCATCGCGGCGTCGATGCCGCAGACGTGGCCGTCCGGTGCGCCCGGCCGGTTGAGCGTGGTCATGCTCTGCCCTCCACCTGCTCGCTCACCCCAGGGTAACCACCCACTCCGAAGTGCGTACTTGATCACCCACGTGCCTGTGACCAGCCTTGTCGTCATGACTCCGCACACCGATGACAAGACCCCCGTGACCCTCCTCGGCCTCGGCGCGATGGGCACCGCGCTGGCCCGCGCCTGGCTCGCCGCCGGCCACTCGGCGACCGTCTGGAACCGCACTCCCGCCCGCGCCGACGCGCTCGCCGCCGAGGGCGCCCGTACCGCCGACAGCGCCGCGGCGGCGGTCGCGGCGGGCCCCCTGGTCGTCGTCTGCCTGCTGGACGACGCGTCGGTCGGCGAGGTGCTGGCCGACGCCGACCTCGCCGGCAAGGACGTGGTCAACCTGACGACGTGCACCCCCGGCCAGGCCCGTACCCGCGCCGCGTGGGCGCGGGAGCGGGGTGCCCGGTACCTGGACGGCGGGATCATGGCCGTACCGCCGATGATCGGTCAGCCGGAGGCCGGCGGCTACGTGTTCTACAGCGGCTCGTGCGAGCTGTTCGACCGCCACCGGGAGGTCCTGGCCGTCCCGGCCGGCACCGCGTACGCCGGCGCGGACCCGGGCTCCGCGGCGCTGCACGACGTGGCGCTGCTGAGCGCCATGTACGGCATGTTCGCCGGCGTCACGCACGCCTTCGCCCTGATCCGCCGCGAGGACGTGGACCCGGCGGAGTTCGCCGGGCTGCTGGCCGACTGGCTCACGGCGATGATCCCGATGGTGCACGGAGTCGCCGCCGAACTCGGCGTCGGCGGAGAGTCGGAGGAGGACGCCTCCAGCCTCGCGATGCAGGTGGCCGGCACCCCCACGTTCCTGGACACCGCCCGCCAGCAGGGCGTGAGCCCCGAGTTGCTCACCCCGTACTTCGAGCTGATGCGCCGCTGCCTGGCCGAGCGCACCGGCGAGGGGGCGCCGCGGAGCATGGTCGACCTCCTGCTCGGCTGACCCCGGACGTGCCCCGCGGGCTGCCGGCGGCGGGCCGTCAGCGGCGGGCCGTGCCCTTCTCCGCGTCCAGGGCGTAGACGCAGCGGTCCTTGCTGCAGGCGTAGACGACGCCGTTCGCGACCACCGGGGAGCCGGTGATCTCGCCGTCCGTGGCCAGCTTCCAGCGGAGTTGGCCGCCGACCGCGTCGACCGCGTAGATGCAGTGGTCCGCGGAGCCGAAGTGAACGCGGCCGTCCGCGGCGACCGGCGCGCCGATCAGGTCGCCGCGGGTGGCGAAGCGCCACATCGGGGTGCCGGCGACGGCGTCGAGGGTGTAGAGGGCGGAGCCGCTGCCGACGTGGACGTGGCCGTCCGCGACGAGGACGGGCTCGATGGACTGGCGGGCCTCCGTGGCGATGCGCCAGCGCTCGCGGCCGTCGGCGGCGTCGAGGGCGTAGACCGTGCCGAGGTGGTCCGCGACGAAGACGCCGCCGCCCGTCAGGGCCGCGCCCGGGGCGTACGCGGGCGGGCTGAGGATCACCGCGGGGGCCTCGAACGTCCAGCGCAGCGTGCCGTACGCCGCGTCCAGCGCGAGCACCCGCTTGCCCGCCGACGCGAAGAGCGTGGGCCCGGCGGCGGCATCGGCCGGGAGCAGCCGCACCGGGACGCCGCCGCAGGCGGCGGCGTCGCCGATCGGGTACGACCAGCGCTCGGCGCCGGACCTGGTGTCCAGGGCGCGCAGCCGGCCGTCGCCCCAGACGTACACCGTGCCGTCGTGGACCAGCGGCCCGGCCTCCTGCGTCTCGAACTCCGTCTGCGCCCCGTTCAGCTCCCACAGCGGCTCGCCGGTCGTCGCCTGCCGGGCCTGCATGCCGCCGCCGCGGGTGCCGGTGACGACGGTCCCGGCGGCGACCTGCAGCGAGTAGACCCAGCCGCCGGTGCTCTGGCGCCAGCGCTCGCGGCCGTCGGCGGCGTCGAGGGCGTACAGGCTGGGGCCGTCGGAGGCGTGGATGAGGCCCTCGGACAGCGCCATGGACCAGGCGACCTCGCGGGTCTTGAACTGCCGCCGGCCGCTGGCCACGTCCAGGGCGTGGACCTCGAAGGAGGTCACGTACAGCAGGTTCCCGGAGACGACGGGCTTGCCCCAGACGTCGTTCGACATCCGGAACCGCCAC
>NZ_BAAAPF010000532.1:0-2776 GCF_039531005.1 Streptomyces synnematoformans | reverse complement strand
CGTGACCGGGGCCGCCGGGACCGCCCGGGCCGCCGGGACCACCGGGACCGCCGGGACCACCCGGACCGCCGGGGCCCATGCCGCCGGGACCTGCGGGCAGCTGGGGTGCGCCGGAAGGCAGCTGGGGCGGGCCGCCCTGCGGCGGGCCCATCTGCTGCGGCGGCACCGGCTGCGGGCCCGATATGGCGGCGGGCACCGGCCCGCCGTGTCCGGGCGGGCCGGGCCGGTCCTGCGGCTCGGGGCCCTTGCGCATCCCCTGGTTCTGCGCCGCGGCCCGGGTTGCGGCGGCCAGCTTGGCCCGCAGGTCCTCGTTCTCGCGGAGCAGCCGGGTCAGTTCGGCCTCGACCTCGTCGAGGAAGGCGTCGACTTCGTCCTCGTCGTAGCCCTCTCGGAGTCGGACGGTCGTGAACTGCTTGTTCCGCACGTCCTCGGGGGTCAGCGGCATTTCTTCACCTCAACGTAGTCATCGGCGACATCGGCATATCGGCAGTCTTCGTCCCGCTTCACCATCACCTCGCACTGCCCACCACGGTGAGCAGGATGTAGACGATGATCATCAGGACGAAGAAGGACAGGTCCAGCGCCACGCCCCCTAGACGCAGCGGCGGAATGAACCGCCGCAGGAGCTTGAGTGGTGGATCCGTGACCGTGTAGGCGCCCTCAAGCAGCACCACCATGGGTTTGCCCGGCTCCCAGGAGCGGGCGAACATGAACACGTAGTCCATGATCAACCGGAAGATCAACACGATCAGGAAAACGAACAGCGCGATGTAGATCACTTGAAGCGCGACGTCCATCTCGCTGTGGTCCTCTCCCCTTCGCGTTCCGGCCCCACGGCCGCTCGCACAGTGTTGCTTGGCTCAGCTTTGGTTGAAGAACCCGCCCTCTGCGATGCGGGCCTTGTCCTCCGCTGTTACGTCGACGTTAGCAGGCGACAACAGGAACACCTTCTGAGTCACTCGCTCGATGCTGCCGTGCAGACCGAAGACGAGTCCAGCCGCAAAGTCGACAAGTCGCTTCGCGTCCGTGTCGTCCATCTCGGTCAAGTTCATGATCACCGGCGTGCCCTCGCGGAAGTGTTCCCCGATGGTACGCGCCTCGTTGTACGTGCGCGGGTGGAGCGTCGTGATCCGGTAAGGCTCCCGCTCGGACACGACCTTGGGCATGATCACCGGCGCACTCTTCTCCAGGCTGGGACGGTCAGGTGTGATGGAAGACACGGGAGCGATTCGCCCCGAACGCCCCGATTCGGGCAGCAGTCCGGCCGAACGCCCCGCGGGCTCCCGGTCCATGGGCCGCTCCCGCTGCGCGGGCGGCTGGGCGATCGCCCGGGGCGCCTCCTCCTGCTGCGGCGGCTGCGGGGCCTGGTGGCGGTGACGCCGCTCGGGCTCGGGCTCCGGCTCGAACTCGTCGTCGGGGTCGTACCCCGGACCGTCGTACCCATCGTCCTCCACGAGGCCGAGGTAGACCGCCATCTTGCGCATTGCGCCGGCCATGCTCTACGCCCTCCGCTCTGCGGTGGATCGGGTCCGTCGGGAGTGACGTGATCCACGCTGCCCTGCCTGAATTGACCGGGAATGAAGCTTATTTTCTGCTGTCGTCCGACTCGTTTGGCGACGTTACCGGAGCTGAGGCCGGACTCCGAGTACCGCGGTGCCGACGCGTACGTGTGTCGCTCCTGCGGCAATTGCCTCCTCAAGGTCACCGCTCATCCCTGCCGAGACCATGGTTGCAGCCGGATGCGCGGCGCGCAGGCGGGATGAGATTTCCATCAGCCGCTCGAACGCCGCCCGTTGCCGTCCCGCGTATGCGCCGGCCAGCGGCGCGACCGTCATCACGCCGCACAGCCGCAGCCCTTGGGCCGCCGCCACCGCGTCCGCGAGCGCCGGCACGTCACCGGGCGCGACGCCGCCGCGGTCCGCCGTCGCACCGCCGCCGGAATCCTCGCCGGACGCCGCCTCCCCACCGGGTTCCCGGTCGAGCGCGACCTGCAGCAGGCAGCCCAGCTCGCGCCCCTCGCGCCCGGCCGCGGCGGCGAGCGCGGCGACCAGCCGGGGACGGTCCACGGAGTGCACGTAGTCCGCGTAGCGGGCCACGGAACGGGCCTTGTTGGTCTGCAACTGGCCGACGAAGTGCCACGTGAGCGGCGCGTCCGCGGCCTGCTGCGCGCACCGGGCGGCCTTGCCCGCGGCCTCCTGGTCGCGGTTCTCGGCCACGTGCCGTACGCCCAGGTCGGCCAGGAGCAGCACGTCGCTCGCGGGATAGGTCTTCGTCACGACGACGAGCGTGACCTCCTCGCGCTTGCGCCCCGCCGCCGCGCAGGCACCGGCGATACGCTCCTCCACCGCCGCCAGGTTCGCCGCCAGCTCCTCCCGGCGCTCCCGGTCCACCGCTTCCGGCACCCCGCCGTCCCCCGTGCTCCCGTCCATCATTCGCCGTCCAGCCAGACGTACCCCGCGTGCCGGCCCGTGGCACCCTCGCGCCGGTACGAAAAATGGTCCCCGGACTCCAACGTGCACACCTCCGACACTGTGATCATTCCCACACCCAGGGACTCCAACTGCGCGGCCACGCCCGCACGGATGTCCAGTGCCGGCGTCCCCCAGCTCGTCGTCGCCCGCGCCGCCGGCACCTGCCCGGCGGCCTCCGCGCGCAGCGCCTCCGGGACCTCGTAGCAGCGTCCGCAGACGGCCGGCCCGAGGTGCGCGACGATCCGCGCCGGCGCGGCGCCCAGCCGGGCCATCGCCTCGACCGCGGCGGGCGAGGTCGGAGTCCA
>NZ_BAAAPF010000531.1:0-2780 GCF_039531005.1 Streptomyces synnematoformans | reverse complement strand
CGGAGATCCAGCGCGCGATGACCGCCGGCGCCGGCCTCCTCTTCGCCGCCGCCAGCCTCGCCGGCGCCGCCGCGGAGCTGCGCGCGGTACGGGACGCCTCGCGCCCCGCCGCCGCGGCGCCGGGCGTGGAGACCTGGGAGGCCACGAACCTCCTCCTCGTCGCCCGGGTCCTCGTCGAGTGCGCCTCGCGCCGCACCGAGACGCGCGGCTCCCACTGGCGCGAGGACCACGCCGACCGGGACGACGCCCGCTGGGCCCGCCACTTCCGCGTCACCCTCGCCCCCGATCCCGTACGCCCAGAAGCCCCCGACCCCGCACTCGCCGTCCGGACCACGGCCGGCACCGCCTTCCACCGGGAGACCCCGTGAGCAGCACCCCAGAGCCCCACCGACCCCAGCCCGTGGAGCTGACGCTCCTGCCCCTCGGCGGACCGGACGCCGGCGGCGACGGCGGCACCGGCGCCGCGGCAGGCGGCGGCTGCGGCGACGCCTGCGGCTGCGGGGCGGGCGGTGCGGCCGGCGGTGCGGAGGGGGAGTACGGCCACGACCCCCTGGAGTGCGGCCTCGACCCCGGTCTCGCCCAGCTCCTCGCCGACGCCGGCCTCGACCCCGTGTACGTGGAGGACGTCGCCCACCTCGCCGTCGAGGAGGACCTCGACCACGGCGTGGACGTGACGACCGTCGCCACCGTCCCCGAAGACGCCGTCGCCACCGGCGACTTCACCGCCCGCGAGGCCGGCGTCGTCGCCGGCCTGCGCGTCGCCGAGGCGGTGCTGTCCGTCGTCTGCACCGACGACATGGAGGTCGAGCGGCACGCCGAGGACGGCGACCGGGTCGCGGCCGGACAGCCGCTGCTGACGGTCCGTACCCGCACGCGCGACCTGCTCACCGCCGAGCGCAGCGCGCTCAACCTCCTCTGCCGCCTCTCCGGCATCGCCACCGCCACCCGCGCCTGGGCCGACGTCCTCGACGGCACCGGCGCGAAGGTCCGCGACACCCGCAAGACGACGCCCGGCCTGCGGGCGCTGGAGAAGTACGCGGTGCGCTGCGGCGGTGGCGTCAACCACCGCATGTCGCTGTCGGACGCGGCGCTGGTCAAGGACAACCACGTGGTCGCGGCGGGCGGTCTGGCGGAGGCGTTCCGGCTCGTCCGGGCCGAGTTCCCGGACCTGGACGTGGAGGTGGAGGCGGACACCCTGCACCAGGTGCGGGAGGCGGTCGACGCGGGCGCGGACCTGATCCTGCTGGACAACTTCACGCCCGTCGAGACCGAGGAGGCGGTAGCGCTGGTCGACGGCCGCGCCCGGCTGGAGTCCTCCGGGCGGCTGACGCTGGAGAACGCGCGCGTGTACGCCGAAACGGGCGTCGACTACCTGGCCGTAGGAGCGCTCACGCACTCCACGCCCGTCCTCGACATCGGCCTCGACCTCCGTGAGGAGGGCGACGGCTAGATGCTCCTCACCATCGACGTCGGGAACACCCACACCGTCCTCGGCCTCTTCGACGGCGAGGAGATCGTCGAGCACTGGCGCATCTCCACCGACGCGCGCCGCACCGCCGACGAGCTGGCGGTGCTGCTGCAGGGCCTGATGGGCATGCACCCCCTGCTCGGCGAGGAGCTGGGCGACGGCATCAACGGCATCGCCGTCTGCTCCACCGTCCCCTCCGTACTGCACGAGCTGCGCGAGGTCACCCGCCGCTACTACGGCGACGTGCCCTCCGTGCTCGTCGAGCCCGGCGTGAAGACCGGCGTGCCGGTGCTGATGGACAACCCCAAGGAGGTCGGCGCCGACCGGATCATCAACGCCCTGGCGGCGGCCGAGCTGTACGGCGGCCCGGCCGTCGTCGTCGACTTCGGCACGGCGACGACGTTCGACGCGGTCAGCGAGCGCGGCGAGTACGTCGGCGGGGTCATCGCGCCGGGCATCGAGATCTCCACGGAGGCGCTGGGGGTGCGCGGCGCGCAGCTGCGCAAGATCGAGCTGGCCCGGCCGCGCGCGGTGATCGGCAAGAACACCGTCGAGGCGATGCAGTCCGGCATCCTCTACGGGTTCGCGGGGCAGGTCGACGGCGTCGTCAACCGCATGGCGGCGGAGCTGGCGGACGACCCGGACGACGTCACCGTCATCGCGACCGGCGGGCTGGCGCCGATGATGCTGGCCGACTCCTCGGTGATCGACGAGCACGAGCCGTGGCTGACGCTGATCGGGCTCCGCCTGGTCTACGAGCGGAACGTCTCGACCGCCTGACGGCACGCGCGGACCCCCCGCCCCGCGGCGAAGCCCGTTCCGCGCGCCTTCGCGCCATCGGTCCCCTTCAGGGCCTAAAGTCGGATTATGCCTACGCCATACGGTTCCCGAGGCGGCGTGGCGCTCAGCGCCGACGAGGTCCGCGTCGTGCGTGACGCGCTGGCCATCGCCATCGAGTCGAGTTGGGGCCTGCCCAGGCCCGCCAGAGGTGACGGAACGGGCCCGGCCGCCGCGGCCAACTCCGTGCAGTCCCGCCGCGGTGCCGTCGTACGGGACTGCACGGAGCTGGCCGCGGCGCTGGACGAGACGGCGGCCGAGGCGGACCGGATGCGCCAGTTCCGCAACGCCGACCTCGCCCGCTACCGCGCCGCGCTGCCCGGCAGCGCCTCCGGGTACGCGGAGCTGCTGCACGAGGCGCTGGCCACCGGCTACGTGCCGCTGCGGGCGGACGACGCCGCGCTGCACGCCCTGTGCGCCGCGCCGCCGGACCCGGCCGGGGCCGAGCGCCGCCGGCTGCTGCTGCGCCGCTGTG
>NZ_BAAAPF010000530.1:0-2803 GCF_039531005.1 Streptomyces synnematoformans | reverse complement strand
GGCGACCGGGGCGCCCGCGACCTGCTGGCCGCCGCCGCGCGGCGGGGCGAACTCGCGCTGGTGGAGTGCGGCGACGTGGCCGCGCCCGACGACGTCGACACCCCCGCGGACCTGGCCCTGCTCGACGCGGGCGGGGACGCCCCGCGCTGAGCGCCGCCGCCGCCGCGCCGCAGAGCCACGCGACATCAACAGACCGTTGAACTTCCGGGATAAGGAAACTATTCTCCACAACCCAGAAGGGTTCGGAACCCGGTTCCGGCCGCCCCCGCCACGTCCGCTGCGCCCGGCACCGCGTGCCGCCAAGGAGTGACAGCCATGTCCGCAGTCGTCGCCGCCGAGCCCGCGCCCCGCCAGGACGAGGTCCTCACCGACGCCGCCCTCGCCTTCCTCGCCGAGCTGCACCGCAGGTTCACCCCGCGCCGCGACGAGCTGCTCGCCCGCCGCGCCGAGCGCCGCGCCGCCGTCGCGCGCACCGCCGCCCTCGACTTCCTCCCCGAGACCGCCGGCATCCGCGCCGACGACTCCTGGCGCGTCGCGCCCGCGCCGCCCGCGCTGGCGGACCGCCGGGTGGAGATCACCGGCCCCACCGACCGCAAGATGACGATCAACGCCCTCAACTCCGGCGCGAAGGTGTGGCTCGCGGACTTCGAGGACGCCTCCGCGCCCACCTGGGCGAACGTCATCGGCGGCCAGGTCAACCTGACCGACGCCTACGAGCGCCGCATCGACTTCACCGACCCCGCCTCCGGCAGGACCTACGCCCTGAAGCCCGCCGCGGAGCTGGCGACCGTCGTCACCCGGCCGCGCGGCTGGCACCTCGACGAACGGCACCTCACCGTCGAGGGCCGCCCGGTGCCCGGAGCGCTGGCCGACTTCGGGCTGTACTTCTTCCACAACGCCCGGCGGCTGCTCGACCTCGGCAAGGGCCCGTACTTCTACCTGCCCAAGACCGAGTCCCACCACGAAGCCCGCCTCTGGAACGACGTGTTCGTCTTCGCCCAGGACTACTGCGGCATCCCGCAGGGCACGGTCCGGGCCACCGTCCTGATTGAGACCATCACCGCCGCGTACGAAATGGAGGAGATCCTCTACGAGCTGCGCGACCACGCCTCCGGCCTCAACGCCGGGCGCTGGGACTACCTGTTCTCGATCGTGAAGAACTTCCGCGACGGCGGACCGAAGTTCGTGCTGCCCGACCGCAACGCGGTGACGATGACGGCCCCGTTCATGCGCGCCTACACCGAACTGCTCGTGCGCACCTGCCACAGGCGCGGCGCGCACGCGATCGGCGGCATGGCCGCGTTCATCCCCTCCCGCCGCGACCCGGAGGTCAACAAGGTCGCGTTCGACAAGGTCAAGGCGGACAAGGACCGCGAGGCGCACGACGGCTTCGACGGCTCCTGGGTCGCGCACCCCGACCTGGTGCCGATCGCCATGGCATCGTTCGACGCCGTGCTCGGCGAGCGGCCGCACCAGAAGGACCGGCTGCGCGAGGACGTGTCGGTGTCCGCCGGCGACCTGACCGCGGTCGACTCGCTGGACGCGAAGCCGACGTACCCGGGCCTGGTCAACGCCGTGCAGGTGGGCATCCGCTACATCGAGGCGTGGCTGCGGGGCCTGGGCGCGGTGGCCATCTTCAACCTCATGGAGGACGCCGCCACCGCGGAGATCTCCCGCTCCCAGATCTGGCAGTGGATCAACGCGGGCGTCGTCTTCGACGACGGCGAGCGGGTGACGGCGGAGCTGGTGCGGCGGATCGCGGCGGAGGAGCTGGCGAACATCCGCGCGGAGACCGGGGCGGAGGCGTTCGCGGCGGGCCGGTGGCAGCAGGCGCACGACCTGCTGCTGCAGGTCTCGCTGGACGCGGACTACGCGGACTTCCTCACGCTGCCGGCGTACGAGCTGCTGGAGGACTGACGCCGCCGGCCGCCGGGATCCCCTCTGGCGGAGCGGGGGCGGTACGTGGTCGCATGCTGGCATGACGGACGACACGACCGAGCACGACTCCCCCGCCGCGCCCGGTGCCGGCCCCGCGCCCGGCGCCGGCACCGCTGCCCGCGCCGCCGTTGCCGGCCTCTTCCGCGGCCTGCTCGACGACCTCGACCGGACCTCCGGCGCGGCGGTCGCGGACGCGGCCACGCTGATCCTGGACGCGGTGGCCGCGGGCGGCCTGGTGTACGCCGCCGGGGCCGGGCACTCGCTGGCGATGGTCTGCGAGACGTTCTACCGGGCGGGCGGCCTGGCCTGCGTACGGCCCGTGTGGGACCCGGAGATCCTGCCGCTCAACGGCGCGACGGCCAGCACGGCGGCCGAGCGGCGGCCGGGGTCGGGGCGGGCGATGGTGGAGCGGGTGAAGCCGGGGCCGGACGACGTGGTGGTGGTCTTCTCCACCAGCGGCCGGAACCCGTATCCGGTGGAGATCGCGCAGGAGTGCATGGCGCGGGGCGTGCCGGTGGTCGCGGTGACGTCGATGCCGGCGTCGGCGAGCGCGACGGCGCGGGCCAGCACGCGGCTGGCGGACCATGCGACGGTGGTGCTGGACACGTGCGTGCCGGCGGGCGACGTGGTGCACCCGGCGGAGTCGCCGCGGACGGCGGCGGTGTCGACGGTGCTGGGGGCGTATGTGTGGGCGCTGCTGCTGGCGGAGCTGGATGAGCGGGCGGCGGGGCGGGGGGTGGAGTTGCCGCGGTGGGTGAGTGCGAACGTGCCGGGCGGGGATGAGGCGAACCGGCGGAACTTCACGCGGTACGGGGGGCGGATTCCGGAGCTGTGAGGCTCGCCGGCGGGGGTCTCCCCGAACCCG
>NZ_BAAAPF010000529.1:0-2829 GCF_039531005.1 Streptomyces synnematoformans | reverse complement strand
GCCGGACCGGCCGCGGCGGCCGGCCCGGCGGCGGGACCCGACGGCTGCGGCCGCCCCGGCAAGCGCCGCATCCCGCCCGGCGGGCTCGGCATGCACCTCTACACCATGCGCGGGCCCCTGGCCACCGACTTCGCCGGCACCCTGCAGCAGCTGTCCGACATCGGCTACGCGACCGTCGGCGTCAGCGGCCGGCACGGCCACAACGCCCGGCAGATCCGCGGCATGATCGACGACGCCGGGCTCTCGGCGGTGCTGGAGCACGTCGGGTACGGCACCGTCTCCGGCAGCGGCCTGCCGCAGGCGATCGAGGACGTACACACCCTGGGCGGCCAGTGGGTCGTGGTCCCCAGCCTGCCCGGCAACATGCACACGCCGGCCGGCTTCCGCGAGGCCGCCCGGGCCCTGAACGAGGCGGGCCGCGCCTGCCGTGACGCCGGCCTGCAGCAGGTGCTCTTCCACAACCACGGCAGCGACCACGCGACCGTCGACGGCGAGGTGCTCTTCGACATCCTCGTCAACGAGACCGACCCCCACCTCGTCGGCTTCGAGTTCGACGTGTTCTGGGCGGTGCGCGGCGGCGCCGACCCGTACACCTACTTCCGCCGGCACCCCGGCCGCTTCCCGGCCCTGCACGTCAAGGACATGGCGCCGAACGGCGACTTCGCCGACGTCGGCTCCGGCGTGCTGGACTTCCCGGGGATGTTCCGGGGGGCGCAGCGCGGCGGGGTCAGGCAGTGGCTCGTCGAGCACGACAACCCGTCCGACCCGTTCGCGACGGCCCGCAACAGCTACGAGTACCTCGCGGCGCTGCGCTACTGAAGCGCCGCGCGTTCCGCCGAGCGCTTCCGGCGCGTTCCCGGGCGGGGAGCGCGCCGGGCGGGCCCGCACCCGGGCGGGTCGGCGCGGGCCCCGGCGCGGCGGCGGCGGCCCACCCGGCGGCCTCTCCCGGCCCCGGCGACGGCCGCTGCCGCTCGGGCCGCGCTCCTCGGTCGCCCCTCCGCTACGGCCGGTTCAGCGCCCTGGCCGCGCCGGCGGCCACGGCGGTGGCGAGGATCCAGCCGGCCGCGACGAGCAGGTACGCCGCCCACTGGGAGCCGCCGGAGGGCGTGAAGGCGCCGCCCTGGCCGAAGTCGACGACCGGCAGCAGTGTGTCGAGCGTGTAGACGAACGGGTTGAAGCCGATGTCCTTGTCGGGCTCCAGCGGCCGCGGCCGGTCCGCGTGGAAGAGCAGGGAGCCCGCCGCCAGCAGCCCGGCCAGCCAGCCGACGGCGCGCTCGGGACGGTAGCCGTAGCCGACGGCGGCGTCCTGGACGACGCCCCAGGCGCGGGCGTACCGGGGCAGTTGGGCGCGGCGGGCGCGCTGCTTGGCCAGCAGGACGCGGCGGGCGTCGTCCTCGTGGCCGATGCGGCGGTACTCGGCGGCGAGCTGCTCGTACGGCTGCGGGACGTACGGGCCGTCGCCCCGGCTCAGCCAGGGCAGCCGCTCGGCGGCGGACAGCGGGGTGTCCAACTGCTCGTAGACGGCGCCGTCGAGATGGACGCGGGCCGGCCAGGACCCGGCGGCGTCGTGCAGCACGCCGAGGGTGGCGTGGCGCAGGTCGAGAGCGCCGTCGAGGCGGGCGGTGCGCAGGTCGGCCTCGGGGACGCTGGTGCGGCGCAGGGAGAGCGCGGTCGCGTCGGGGGAGTGCCCGGCGACGCTGCAGCCGGCGAGGTCGAGGCGGCCGGTGATCTGCGCACCGGACAGCACGAGCCGTCCGGCGGCGGCCACCCGGTCGCCCTCGACGTCCCCGCCGACCTGGATCCCGTACGCGTTGAGCGCCGTGCCCTCCGCCTCTCCCCGCAGCTCGGCGCCGCTCAGCACGAGCCGGCTGCCGACGGTCGTGCCGGCGATCCGCACCTCGCCGCGGGAGCGGAAGCCGGCGTCGAGCACGACGTCGGAGCCGATGTGCGCACCGGGGGCGTCGAGGGTCCGCCCGCCCGGGTGGTCCAGCGCGGCGGCACGCAGGAAGAGCGCGCCGGTGATGGCGGCGCCGCGGGCACCGAGCCGGCCGACGGCCGCCAACCGGTACGCGGACAGGTCGCCGTCGATCTGGACCCGGGCGGCGTCGAGCGCCATCCCGTCGGGACCGGCTTCGAGCGTCGCGGCACGCAGGTCGACGCTGCCGCCGACGCGGGCGCTGCGCAGCACGACCGTGCCCCGGGCGGCGAAGCCGTCGCGCATGAGGACGTCGTTGTCGACCTGCAGGCGGGTGGCGTCGAGCGCCTGGCCCCCGGGGCAGTGGAGCCGGGCGCCGTTGAGTATGAGGGTGCCGGCGATGCGGGCGGCGACGAGCCGGACCTTGCCGGTGGCCGTGCAGCCGGTCAGGCGCAGGTTGCCCTCCGCCCAGAGGTGGGAGGCGAGCATGCCCGGCAGGTGCGAGCCGTTGAAGCTGAGCTGGCCGGTACGGGCGCCGTAGAGGTCGACGGACTCCTCGAACAAGCAGTCCTGGAGCCGCAGATGGTGGTTCACCTCGGCGTGGTCGAGCGCCAGCCGGCCGGTGATCCGGGCACCGGCCAGCTGCACCGCCGCCGTGTGCCCGGACTCGGTCTCGCGCGCGCCGAGCAGCAGCGCGGCGACGACCTCGGCGCGCACGCCGCGCTCCGGGCCCCAGACGATGCCCGCGGCCGGGTCGTCGGCGGCGGCGTCGCCGGCGCGGAGGTCGACGCGGCCGGCGGTGGGAAAGGCGTCCCACAGCCGCCGTTCCGGCGGGCTCAGATCCTCCGGTCCCACGTATGCCGTCCCCCTCGTTCCCCGCACCGGACGCGGCGCGCGCTCGCTCGCTCCCGCTG
>NZ_BAAAPF010000528.1:0-2837 GCF_039531005.1 Streptomyces synnematoformans | reverse complement strand
GTTCCTCGGCCCGCACCTGGCTGCTGGCCATCGCCCGGCGCCACCGACCCCGCCCGTACCACCGCCTCCGCCACCCACCTGGCCGGCGCGGCCGCCCCCTCGACCGACCCCGCACCCCGGCTCGACGCGCTCCGCGCCTCCGGCGCCGTGCGGCTCTTCGCCGAGCGGGCGGCCGCCGCCGCTCCCGGCTTCACCGTCGACGCGGCCAACGCCGCCGCCGTGGCCACCGTCTGCCGCCGCCTCGACGGCATCCCCCTCGCCCTGGAGCTGGCCGCCACCCGCGTGCGGGCCCTCGGCGTCCACGAGCTGGCCGCCCGCCTCGACGACCGGTTCCGGCTGCTCTCCGCGGGCCCGCGCGACGCGCCCGCCCGGCAGCGCACCCTGCGCGCGATGCTCGACTGGAGCTGGGAGCTGCTGACCGCCCCCGAGCAGGCCGTGCTCCGCCGCCTGTCGATCCACGCGGACGGCTGCACGCTGCGCGCCGCCGAGGCGGTCTGCGCGGGCGACGGCATCGCCGAGGACGACGTCCTCGGCCTCCTCGCCCGCCTCGTCGACCGCTCCCTGGTCATGACCGCCCCCGGCGACGGGGTCGCCCCCGTCCGCTACCACCTGCTGGAGTCCGTCGCCGCCTACGGCCACGAACGGCTCTGCGAGGCCGGCGAGTCCGCCTCCGTGCGCCGCCGCCACACCGCGCACTACGCCGCGCTGGCCGCCGAGGCGGAGCCCCGGCTGCGCGGCCCCGGCCAGCGCCGGTGGCTGCTGCGCCTCGACGCCGAGTCGGCCAACATGCGTGCGGCGCTGGACGACGCGGTACGCACCGGCGCCGCGGTCACGGCGCTGCGCCTGGCCGGCGACCTCGCGTGGTACTGGGTGCTGCGCGGCCGGCTCGGCGAGGGCCGCCGCTTCCTGACCACCGCGCTGACGGCGGCTCCCGCGCCGGAACAACCGGAAAAAAGCGCCCCGGAACCCACCGCCGCCGAACCGCCCGCGCCCGGACCCGCCGAGCCGCCCGCCCCCGGCCTGACGGCGACCCGCACCGCCGCCCGCACCTGGCGCGCCGCCATGACACTCCGCCTCGGCGAGCCCCTCTCCCCCGACGCCCTGCCCGTCCCCCGCCCGGCGCCGCCCACCGCGCTCGCCGAACTGGCCGCCGGCGCCCGGGCGGACGCCTTCCTCGGCCTCGCCCGGCTCGGCCTCGGCCCGCTGCCCGACGGGGACGACCCGCTGGCCCGCGCCAAGGAGGTCTTCCGCGCCCTCGGCGACCAGTGGGGCACCGCCGCGGTGTCCAGCACGATCGCCCGGCACGCGGTGCTCCGCGGCGACCTGCCGGCGCTCGCGGAGTACGGGGAGCGCAGCATGGCGCTCTTCGCCGCGCTCGGCGACCGCTGGGGCCAGCTGCACGCGACGTACGCCCTCGGCACGTACGCGGAGATCACCGGCGACTACGCGCAGGCCGCCCGGCTGCACCGCGAGGGCCTGCGGATGGCCGAGGACCTGGGGCTGTGGTCGGAGGTGTCGGACAAGCTGTCGATGCTGGGCCGCATCGCCCTGCTCACCGGCGACGCCGAGCAGGCCGACGCCCTCCACGGCCGCGCCGCCCGGCTGGCCGCCGAGCAGGGGTACGTGGTGGGCGAGGAGTTCGCGGGCATCGGCCTGGCGATGGGCGCCCGGCGGCAGGGCCGGCTGGCGGAGGCGGAGGCGCACCTGCGCCGCTGGCTCGACTGGGACCGCAAGATCGAGTCCGCCGTGGGCACCGCGCTGATCCTCGCCGAGCTGGGCTTCGTCGCGGAGCTGGCCGGCGACCCGGACGCGGCCCGCGCCCACCACCGCGAGGGCCTGGCCTTCGTCAGCCCCACCGGCGACCCCCGGGCCGTGGCCCTCGCCCTGGAGGGCCTGGCCGGCGCGGAGTCCCTCGCGGGCGACGCCGCCCTGGCCGCCCGCCTCCTCGGCCGTGCCGCCGCCCTCCGCGCCGCCGCCGGCGCTCCCCTCTCCCCGGCCGAACGCGCCGACACCGACCGCATCACCGCCCGCCTGCGCGCGAAGCTGGCCCCGGCGGACCTGGCGGCGGAGCTGGCGGCGGGCGAAGCGGCGGACGTGGCTGACCTGCTCGACGGGGAGGCGTGAGCCACCGCCGCTGTCTGCATGCGAAGACGACGGAGTCAGCCTGCCGACGTGCCCTCGGTGCCCATCGTCCAGTCCAGGCACCGGCGCTGGAAGGCCGCCTCCTCGCCCAGCCGCACCAGCTGCTCCATCCCGTACGCGCGCACCGGCCGCGCCAGACGCACCGGCCGGTGCTCCGCGCCGGCGAGGACGCCGTGGCGCAGCAGCGCGCGGAAGACCGCGGGCAGCACGTCCCCCGGCAGGCGCTCGTCCGCGCAGACCTCGGCCGCGTCCGGGAGGCGAAACGTTCCTGGAAAGACGCTGCACCGGGCCCAGAGCAGCTGTTCCGGGGGCGTGAGCAGGCGGTGCGTCCAGTGCAGCGAGGCCCGCAGCGAGCGCTGCCGGGCCGGCCGGCGGGGCTCCTCGACGGCCAGGTCGAGGGGGCCGGAGGGGCCGGAGATCCGCTCCAGCAGCCGGTCGGGGCGGAGCCGGGCAAGGTGGGAGGCGGCGATCCCGGCGGCCAGCGGCAGGCCCTCCAGCAGGGCGCAGACGGCGTGCAGGGCCTCGCGGTCGGCGGCGTCGGCGAGGGCGTCCCCGGCAGTCAGGCTCTCCAGCAGCGCCACGAAGTCGTCGGCCGCCAGCGGCTCCAGCCGCAGGGTCGCCCCGCGCGGACGTACCGGCCCTCGGCGGCGGTGCGGACGTGCCGTCGCCCGGCGCCGCCGCGGGCGGCGAGCAGG
>NZ_BAAAPF010000527.1:0-2847 GCF_039531005.1 Streptomyces synnematoformans | reverse complement strand
CTTGGCCCGGATCCGGACGGCGATGCCCGCCCCGCCTCCGCCGCGGGCAGCTCGCGCAGCCGGGCCTCGGCGGGGGCCGCGGCGTACAGCAGCGGCCAGACGTAGCGCTGCGTCCCCAGCCGCAGCCCGTCGCCGACGGCCTTCTCGAACACGGCGCGCACCTCGGCGACCCGCCCGTCGGCGGCGGCCAGCCCGATCGTCATCTCGGCCAGCGGCAGCTCGTTCTGCGCCTGCCGGTCGTGCCCGAACTCCTGCCGGGCCGCGGCGAGTTCGGCGGCGGCGCCGGCATGGTCCCCGCGCAGCAGCGCCAGCCGCGCCCGGTCCAGCAGCGCGGTGCCGTGCATCTGCGCGTTGCGCGCGGTGCGCAGCTGCGCTGCCACGGCCTCCTCGGCCTCGGCCCAGCGGCCCAGCGACAGCAGCGCGTCGGCCCGGTTGCCGTGGCTGTGGGAGAGGTACAGCGCCAGCCCGGAGTCGCCCAGCGCCCCGACCGCCTCCTCCGCCGCGGCCACCGCCTCCCGGGACCGCCCGACGCTTTCGAGGGCCGAGGGCAGGTTCGCGTACGCGCGGCCCGCGGCCACCACGAGGCCGCGGGCCAGCGCCCGTTCCCGTACCGTGTGGAACTCCGCGAGGCCGCCCTCCACGTCGCCCGACTGGACCATCATCCAGGCGAGCGGGATGCGCACGGTCAGCTCGGTCTCCTCCGCGCCGACCAGCCGGGCCAGCTGCACGGCGCGCTCCGCGGCCTCGATCGCGTCGGCGCCCGGGACGCGCAGCGCCTCCCAGTTGGCGGCCTCGGCGAGCACCAGCGCGTGCACCGGGGACGGCGGCAGGCCGCGCACCAGCTCCTGCGCCCGGTCCAGGTCCTCCCGGCCGTCGCCGCGGCCCAGTGCCTGCACGTTGCGGGCCCGCTCGACGCGGAACCACGCGGCGCGCAGCGGCGCGCGGGCGCCGAGCAGGCGCAGCGCCCGGTCGCCGAGCGTGAGGGCCCTGGCGTGGGCGGAGGCGAGCCGGGCCGCGAACACCGTCTCGGCGAGCAGGTCGGCGAACTCGGGCTCGTCGGCCGGCGGGTAGACGCCGCCGGAGTGCGGCACGGTACGGGCCTCGGGCGGCGCCTCGTCCCACAGCGCGACGGCCCGCTCCAGCAGCCCGAGCTGGTCGGCGAAGGCGTGCCGGGCGCGGGCGTCCGCGGCGGCGGCGAGGACGGCGGGCAGCGCGCGGGCGGCGTCGCCGGCCTGGTACCAGTAGCCGGCCAGCCGGGCCGGGCGCTCGTCGGCCCGGACGAGGCCGGGGCCGGCCTCCAGCGCCTCGGCGAAGCGGCGGCTGAGGCGGGCGCGTTCGCCGGGCAGCAGGTCGTCGGAGACGGCTTCGCGCATGAGGGCGTGCCGGAAGCGGTACGCGTCCACCCGCTCGTCGGCGGGGAGCAGCACCCCGGCGCCGATGGCCGTGCGCAGCGCGTCGAACAGCGCGTCCTCGCCGAGCCCGGAGACGGCGGCGAGCAGCGCGGTGTCGACCCGGTCGCCGCCGACCGCGGCCAGCGCGACGATCCGGCGGGCGGGGTCCGGCAGCGCCTCGGCCCGGACGAGCAGCAGGTCGCGCAGCGACTCGCCGATGCCGGCGACCGCACCGCCGGCACTGCCCGTCCCCGGGCCGAGGCCCGCGGCCAGCTCCTCGACGAAGAAGGCGTTCCCGTCGGAGCGCCCGTACACCTCCGCCACCAGCTCCTCCGGCGGCGGCCCGCCGCGCAGCCCGGCGAGCTGGCTGCGCACCTCGTCGCGGCTGAACCGGGGCAGCTCGAAGCGGCGTACGCCGCGCAGCCGGTCCAGCTCGGCGAGGCCGGGGCGCAGCGGGTGGCGGCGGTGCAGGTCGTCGGAGCGGTAGGTGGCGACGACGAGCAGCCGGGCGGCCTGGACGGAACGCAGCAGGTAGCCCAGCAGCTCGCGGGTGGAGTGGTCGGCCCAGTGCAGGTCCTCGACGACGAGCACGAGCACCTGCTCGGCGGCCAGCTGCTCCAGCATCCGGGCGGCCAGCTCGTACAGCCGCGCCCGCCCGGCCTCGCCCTGCGCGGCGGCCGGCAGGTCGGGGACCGGGCCCAGCTCGGGCAGCAGCCGGGCCAGCTCGCCCTGCTGCCCGGCGACGGCCTCGTCCAGCCGGTCGCCGAGGCGGCGGCGCAGGGCGCGCAGCGCGGTGGAGAAGGGCGCGAAGGGCAGGCCGTCGGCGCCGGACTCGATGCAGTTGCCGACGGCCGTCACCGCGCCCGCGGCCTCCGCGCGCGTCAGGAACTCCTCCACCAGCCGGGACTTGCCGACGCCCGCCTCACCCCCGACGAGCACCGCGCACGGCTCGCCGGCGGCGGCCCGGTCGTACGCCTCCGTCAGCGCGCCCAGCTCCGCGGCACGGCCGACGAAGACCCGGGCGCCGCCGCGGGTGCCGGCGGCGTCCGGGCCGGACGGTTCCGTGGGGTGAAGGGAGTCCACGGCACCGAGCATCGCACGTCACGCAGCCGGGCGGGCCGGGGGGAGCGGGCCCGGGCCGGCGGGGGCCTTAGGGCGGCGGGGAGCGGCGCACGCGGGCATCTAAGGCACCCCGTACGCGGAGATGAGGAAGTCGCCCGATGTGCCGCACCCCCCTGGCGGACGAGTCTTGAGGCACCGGGAGCACACGGCACCGAAGCCGATCCACAGGGAGCGACGATGTACGACCACGAGATCCACCGGGCCCGTTCCGCCGAGCTGCGCCGCAGCGCCGACGAGTACCGCAGGGCGCGCAGCACCACCGCCGCCCGCCGGGCGCCCCGGCACGGTGCGGGCGACGCGGGCGGGCCCGCCGCCCGCCGCGGGAGCGTGAGGC
>NZ_BAAAPF010000526.1:0-2848 GCF_039531005.1 Streptomyces synnematoformans | reverse complement strand
CCCACGCCGTACGCCGCCCCGGCCGCCCGCGGCGGCGCGGCGGCGACGGCGGCGCTGGTGCTCCGCGGCGCCTACCCGGCGGCCATGGTCGGCGTGCCCGGGGCCGCGGTCTCCAACCTGGACCCGCCGACCCTCGCCGCCGTCACCTTCGGCCTCGCCCAGTGCGGCGGGGCGCTGCTGCTGCTCGGGCCGCTGCGCCGGGTGCTGCGGCGGCGGCCGGCGGCGTGGGCGGCGGTGGCGCTGCTCAACCTGTCGGCGATGACGGTCTTCCTCTGGCACCAGACGGCGATGATGGCGGTCTCGGCGCTCGGCCTGCTCGCGGGCGGCGGCGCGCTGCCGGGGCTGCACACGGTGCCGGACGGGGGCGGCTGGGTGGCGGCCCGGCTGGTGTGGCTGCCGGCGTTCGCGGCGGTGCTGCTGGTGTGCCGGGCGGCCTTCCACGCGTACGAGCGGCCGGGCGGGCTGACCGCCGTACGAGGTACCTAGGGTGGAGCGAGCGAGGGAGGAGCCGATGGGGAAGGGATCCGCCGCCGGGCTGCGGACGGTGCTGCGCACGCTGCGCGCGGACCTGTGGACGACGGCCGTCGGCCCGCCGCAGGGTGTGCCGGGCACCGGGGCCGCGGCGGGGGCCGGAGCGGCGCCGCGCTCGCGGCTGCGCGAGTGGCTGCCCGCGCTGGCCGTGCCGGCCCTGCTGGTGCTGGCGGCCCTGCACGTCGCCGCCACCAACCAATACGCCTTCGGCTACGACATGGGCATGCGCACCGCCACCCTGCTCGCCACGCTGCAGTCGGCGGCCTTCCTCGTGGCGCCGCTCCGGCCGGTGCTCGCCTGCTGGGTCACCACGGTGGTCATGCTGGTGGTCGCGCGGTTCGCGGACACCGCGCACGGCGCCGACGCGGACGGGATGTTCCCCTGGACGGCCACCGGGCTCGTGCTGCAGGCCGGGGTGCTGTTCGCGGTGGCGCTGCGCTGCCGGCCGCGGATCGCGGCCGAGACGCTGGGGATCAGCGTGCTGGCGGGCCTCGGCTACGGCTTCTTCTCCGCCGAGGACACGACGGGCGTGCCGTTCGCCGTCCTGGTCCTCGCCCTCGCCGCCGGCGGCGGCGTCGCGGTGCGCGGGCGCCGGGTGGCCCGCACGGAGCTGGCGGCGCAGGAGGAGCTGACCGCCGGGGAGCGGGCCCGGCGCACGCTGCTGCAGGAGCGCACCAGGATCGCCCGCGAGCTGCACGACGTGGTCGCCCACCACATGTCGGTGATCTCCATCCAGGCGCAGGTCGCGCCGCACCTGGTGCAGGACCCGCCGGAGGAGCTGAAGGAGAACCTCGCGGGGATCCGCGCGAGCGCCGTCGAGGCGCTGGCCGAGCTGCGCCGGGTGCTGGGCGTGCTGCGGGCCGACGACGGGGAGGCGGGCGCCGAAGCCGCCCCGCCCCCCGGCCTCGGTCCCGGCCTCGACCCCCGCCTCGACCCCGTCCTCGACCCGGGCGCCGGCCCCGCGCCCGGTGCCCCCGCCCGCCCCGACGACGTACGCCACGCCCCGCAGCCCACCCTCGACCGGCTCGGCGAACTGGCCGACGCGGTGCGCCGCGCCGGGGTCGAGGTCGCCGCCCGGACCACCGGGAAGCCGTACGCGCTGCCGCCGGGCGTCGAGCTGTCCGCGTACCGCATCGTGCAGGAGGCGCTCAGCAACGTGGTCCGGCACGCGCCCGGGGCCCGCGCCCGGGTGGAGGTCGGCTACCGCCCCGCGGGGCTCACCGTCCGGGTCGTCAACACCGCGCCGGAGCGCGCCGCACCGCCCTGGGCGGGCGCGGGGCACGGGCTGCTCGGGATGCGGGAGCGCGCCGCGATGCTGGGCGGCGAGCTGGCCGCCGGCACCACCCCCGACGGCGGCTACGAGGTGACCGCGATGCTGCCCGTGGCGCCCGCTGAGCCCTCTGTGCCTCCTGCGTCCGCTGCCCCCGACGGTGCGGAGACCCCGTGACGAACATCCGCGTGCTGATCGCCGACGACCAGGTCATGGTGCGCCAGGGCTTCACCGTGCTGCTCGACGCCGAGCCCGGGATCGAGGTCGTCGGCCAGGCGGTGGACGGCGCGGACGCCGTCGCGAAGGTCGCGGAGCTGCGCCCGGACGTCGTGCTGATGGACATCCGGATGCCCGGGCTCGGCGGCATCGAGGCCACCCGCCGCATCACCGCACCGCCCGCCCCGCCCGCGCCCCCTGCCGCCGCCGTCCGGGTGCTGATCCTGACCACCTTCGACCTCGACGAGTACGTGTACGAGGCGCTGCGCGCGGGCGCGTCCGGGTTCCTGCTGAAGGACGCCTCGGCCGCCGAGCTGGCCCACGCCGTCCGGGTCGTCGCCACCGGCGAAGCGCTCCTCGCCCCCGCCGTGACCAGGCGCCTCATCACCGAGTTCGCCCGGCTGACCCGCGCCCCGCGGCCCCCGCGACCGGACCGCGCCGGCGGTCTGACGGAGCGCGAGACCGAGGTCCTGGGCCTGATCGCGCAGGGCCTGTCGAACGCGGAGATCGCCGAGCGGCTGGTGGTGGCGGAGCAGACGGTGAAGACCCACGTGGGCCGGATCCTGGCCAAGCTGGGGCTGCGCGACCGTACCCAGGCGGCGGTCTTCGCCTACGAGACGGGCCTCGTCCGCCCCGCCGGCGACTAGGGGCGGCGCAGCCCCGTGATCCCGCGTACCGCCTCGGAAAGTCACAACGGTTGCACATGGCGGTCGGTACTTCTGACCCGCCGCCGTGAGCGGGTGCCGCTACCCGGCGCGGAGGTCGAGCCAGGCGACCTCGTGCGCGGAGAGGCGTACGCCCAGCCCCGGGAGGGAGGTGCGGGTCTCTGCG
>NZ_BAAAPF010000525.1:0-2850 GCF_039531005.1 Streptomyces synnematoformans | reverse complement strand
CCCGGCTCGGCCGTCCGCTGCGCCGGCAGCGTCGCGCTCGTCACCAGCGCCCGCAGCGCCGCCTCCTGCTCGCCCGCGAGCCGGCCCAGTTCCTCTGCCTCGCCGCCGATCGCCGCACCGCGGCGCTGGACCAGCGCCAGGACCTGCAGCACGCTGTCGTGGATGTCGCGGGCCAGCCGCTCCCGCTCCCGCGTCGCCGCCTCGATCTGCAGCGCGCGGGCCAGCGTCCGCTCACTGGTCCGCGCCACCTCGACGATGTAGCCGATGGCCGTCGAGGCGACCATCAGCAGCACGATGTTGTGGAAGTTGTCCTGCACCACCTCGCCGCGCTGGACGATGTTCGACAGCCCGACCGCCGCCGACGACGCCGCGCCCCAGCGCCAGCCGCCCTTGACCGCGAAGCCCAGCACCGACCCGGCCGCCCAGATCGACGGCAGCGTGCTCGCGCCGTCGTCGATCCGCGCCGGGGTCTCCACCGGGATCGTCAGCAGGATGCCGGTCAGCGTGAGCCCGATGTCCGTCGCCAGGAACGGGTACGTGCAGCGCTCGGCCGACGAGACCCGGCGGAAGGTGACCAGCGTCCACAGGGCGAGGACGGCGAAGTACGCCCAGCCCAGCGCCGGGCGGGCGACGTCGTCGTGGCGGGGGGCGAACTGCGCCACCGCGTACGCGAGGGTCAGCACCCGGAAGTACGTCAGCGCCTGCCACAGGGGCTGCTCCACCGACATCCGCCGCTTGTTCTGCCCGGCCATCACCGCGCCCTCCCTCCCGCGTGCGTACGGCCCGCTAGGCGGCGTCCGCCCCGTCGGCCTTGCCGCCCTTGTCAGCTTTATCAGCCTTGTCGGCCTTCTCCTCCGCCTTGCGGCGCTTGGCCTCGTCCGCCATCCGCCGCTTGGCCGCCGTCGCGTACTCGTCCACGTACTCCTGGCCGGAGAGCTTCATGATCTCGTACATGACCTCGTCGGTCACCGAACGCAGGATGAACCGGTCGTGCTCCATGCCCTGGTAGCGCGTGAAGTCCAGGGGCCTGCCGATCCGGATGCCGGGCCGCATGACCTTCGGCACCACCTGCCCCGGCGGCTGGATCTTCTCCGTGTCGATCATCGCCACCGGCAGCACCGGCGCCCCGCTCAGCAGCGCCAGCCGCCCGAGGCCGCCCGGTTTGCCGCGGTAGAGGCGGCCGTCGGGCGAGCGCGTGCCCTCGGGGTAGATGCCGAACAGCTCGCCGGCCTCCAGCACCTCCAGACCGCTCTTGATCGCCGCCTCGCCGGCGCCGCGGCTGCCGGAGCGGTCGACGGGCAGCTGCCCGACCCCCTTGAAGAACGCCGCGGTCAGCCGGCCCTTGACGCCCGGGGTGGTGAAGTACTCCGCCTTCGCGATGAAGGTGACCTTCCGGTGCAGCATGGAAGGGAGGAAGAACGAGTCGGAGAACGACAGATGGTTGCTCGCGAGGATCGCGGCACCGGTCTCGGGCACGTTCTCCATGCCTTCCACCCAGGGGCGGAAGACGAGCCTCAGGCTGTTGCCGAGAGACATCTTCATCGCGCTGTAGAACAACCGGGGCCTCCTGCGATCCGCTCGTGTGACCATAGCGCTCCAGGTCGGAGAGCGGTATCCGGGGGCGGCGGGCCGGCCGGCGGGGGCGCGGGGTGCCGGGGAAGGCGTCCGCGGGGGGGCCGTCCGTCCGTACGGCGCAGTACGCTCAGGGGCAGCGCCAGGCACGTATCCGCCGCCCGCCTGACACGATCGGAGTCCCGCCATGCCGGTCCTTCCCGGAGCCGAGCCGTTCCGCCAGCCGGGGGGCGGGACCGGGGTCCTGGTCTGCCACGGCTTCACCGGCTCGCCCCAGTCCGTACGGCCCTGGGCCGAGCACCTCGCCGCCCGCGGCCTGACGGTCTCCATGCCGCTGCTGCCCGGGCACGGCACGCGCTGGCAGGACCTCCAGGTGACCCGCTGGCCGGACTGGTACGCGACGGTGGAGCGGGAGTTGCGGGAGCTGTCCGACCAGTGCGAGCGGGTCTTTCTCTGCGGGCTGTCCATGGGCGGCACCCTGGTGCTGCGGCTGGCCGCCCGGCACGGGGACGCGGTCGCCGGCGTGGTCGCCGTCAACCCGCTGAACAAGCTGCCCGGGCTGCTGCCGAAGGCGCTGCCCGCGGCCCGCTTCCTGGTGCGCACCTCCCCCGGGGTCGTCGGCGACATCGCCAAGGAGGGCGTGACGGAGACGGGCTACGACCGGGTGCCGCTGCACGCCGCGCACTCGCTGCGGCAGCTCCTCGCCCGCGTCGACGACGAGCTGCCCCAGGTGACGCAGCCGCTGCTGGTGCTGCACAGCCGGGTCGACCACGTCGTCCGGCCGGTGGACTCGGCCCGCATCCTCGGCCGGGTCTCGTCGCGGGACGTCACCGAGACCGTGCTGGAGGACAGCTACCACGTCGCCACGCTCGACCACGGGGCGGAACGGATCTTCGCGGAGACCGACGACTTCATCGACCGGCTCACCCCGCCGGCCGGCAGTACCGACGACACCGACGACGACACCGAGCAGCGGAAGGGGGCCCGGGCACGTGGCGGAGCGTAACCCGGACCGGGAGGACCCGCAGCAGGGCGACGGGGCGGGGGGCGCGGAACCGGCGGGTACGGAACCGGCCGGGCCGGACGGCGCCCCGCTGGACGAGGAGGCCGCGTGGGCGGAGATCGTCGCGGCGTTCGAGGAGGACTCCGTGGAGCCCCCGCACGAGCGGGCGGCCCGCACGGGGGACGGCGCGCCGGACCCCGACGGCGCCGGCGGCCCGGCGCCCGGGGGTGACGGCGGCACCGGCGGCAACGGCGCGGACGGCGCGGACGGCGGGG
>NZ_BAAAPF010000524.1:0-2893 GCF_039531005.1 Streptomyces synnematoformans | reverse complement strand
GGATGGCCTGCTCCGCCTCCGCCAGCCGCCGCCGCACGGCCGCCGCCCCGCGCACCTGCGCCAGGTCGACGCGCAGCACCTCCGGTCCGGAACGCCCGCGGCCGAGGCGGCCGATCGCCTCGGCCGCGAGCGCGCTCTTGCCCACCCCGCCGACGCCGGTCACCGTCACCAGCCGGGTGTCACGTAACAGTTCGCCGAGGCGTGCGGTGTCCGCCCGGCGTCCGATCAACGTCATCTGGCCGTGCCCATCGTCCAGGCCGTGTCTTTGCGTGGGTGCGGGTGTTCGTCTGTGCGTCTGTACGAGGAACAGCCTGCACGGCGGGACGGCCGCCGGGCATCGGTAGCCCGTGCGGTTCGGTATACGTATCCGCGCCGCCCGGCCCCGCCCGCGTACCTACGTACACGGGCGGGCCCGGCGGGCGGGCGCCGCGCTCAGAGCGCGGTCATCACGTGCTTGATCCGGGTGTAGTCGTCGAACCCGTACGACGAGAGGTCCTTGCCGTAGCCGGACTTCTTGAAGCCGCCGTGCGGCATCTCGGCGACCAGCGGGATGTGGGTGTTGATCCACACGCAGCCGAAGTCCAGCGCCTTCGACAGCCGCATCGCGCGGCCGTGGTCCTTGGTCCACACCGAGGAGGCCAGCGCGTACTGCACGCCGTTGGCGAACGCGAGGGCCTGGTCCTCGTCGGCGAAGGACTGCACGGTGATGACCGGGCCGAAGACCTCGTTCTGGATGATCTCGTCGTCCTGCCGCAGCCCGGAGACGACGGTCGCGGCGTAGTAGTAGCCCTTGTCGCCGACCCGCCGGCCGCCGGCCTCGACGCGCGCGTGCGCCGGAAGCCGGTCCACGAAGCCGGCGACCCGCTCCAGCTGCGCGGCGTTGTTGAGCGGCCCGTAGAGCGCGTCGGCCTCGCCCGGCCCGGTCCTGGTGTCGGCGGCGGCCTTGGCCAGGGCGGAGACGAACTCGTCGTGGACGGACTCGTGGACGAGGACGCGGGTGGCGGCGGTGCAGTCCTGGCCGGCGTTGAAGTAGCCGGCGACGGCGATGTCCTCGACGGCCTTGGGGATGTCGGCGTCGTCGAAGACGATGACCGGCGCCTTGCCGCCCAGCTCCAGGTGCACCCGCTTGAGGTCCTTGGCCGCGCTGCCGGCGACCTCGGTGCCGGCCCGGACCGAGCCGGTGATGGAGGCCATGGCGGGGGTCGGGTGCTCGACCATGAGCCGGCCGGTGTCGCGGTCGCCGCAGACGACGTTGAAGACGCCCTTGGGCAGGATGCCGCCCATGATCTCGGCGAGCAGCACGGTGGCGGCGGGGGTGGTGTCGGCGGGCTTCAGCACCACGGTGTTGCCGGCGGCCAGCGCGGGGGCGAACTTCCAGATCGCCATCATCACCGGGTAGTTCCAGGGCGTGACCTGGGCGCAGACGCCGATGGGCTCGCGGCGTACGTACGAGGTGAGGCCGTCCATGTACTCGCCGGCGGACTTGCCCTCCAGCATGCGGGCCGCGCCGGCGAAGAACCGGACCTGGTCCAGCATCATCGGCAGCTCTTCCTCGCGGGTGAGCTGCAGCGGCTTGCCGGTGTCCCGGCACTCGGTCTCCAGCAGCTCGTCCGCCCGGGCCTCCAGGGCGTCGGCGACCTTCAGCAGCGCCAGCTGCCGGGCGCCGGGAGTGGCGTCCCGCCAGCCGGGGAACGCGGCCGCCGCGGCCTGCACGGCGGCGTCGACGTCGGCGGCGCCGGACAGCGGCGCGGTCGCGTAGACCTCCTCGGTGGCCGGGTCGATCACGTCCATGGTCCGGCCATCGGCGGCGTCCCGGAACTCCCCGTTGATGTAGTTGCGCAGACGGCGCGGTTCGCTGGTCACTGCGACCCTCCAGTTGTCGGTCCGCTGATGCGCTCCACCCTAACGGCGAGAGATTTGCCCGTCACGGGGCGCCCGGACAGGAAGACTTCCGTCACCGCCCTCGGCCCCGCGGACGCGGCGATCCCTCCGCCCGTACGAGATTGACAGCTCCGATATACGGGAACAAGCAAATCCGCCGCATGTACGCCATTCCGCCGCGGATCCAGTTGCCCCACCCTGCCGGGGGCTCGGGCGCTCGGCACAGTGATCCGGGCCCTGCCGGGCGTCCGCGCCACCGGGAGCTTCGTGTATCTGGAGCTGCGCAAGCAGACCTGCGCGTGGGGAACCCGGTGGCCCCGCGCACGACGGCACACCGCCGCATCCGGCGCCGCCCCCGCGCAGGCCGCGTACGCCCCGGGCGGTCCGCCCGTACGAGCGGACCGCCCGGCGTGCCGCCCGCCGCCTCGCCTGCGGCTCCGCCGCCCCTTCCTAGGGTGCGAGTGACCGGATCCCCGCCGTCCTCGTTCCACCACCGTGGGACCCAGGGGAGCCAGGGGACCCAGGGAAAGAGGTGTGCGATGACCGCGGCGACCACTCGGACCGCCCCACCCGACAACGACGTGCTGTGGGCCCGTTCCCTGCACTACGCGCACGGGGGCGGCACCCCGGCGCTCGCCGGCGTCTCCCTCGGCCTCGCCCAGGGCGAGATCCTCGCCGTCACCGGCCCGCGCGGCAGCGGCAAGACGACGCTGCTGAAGTGCCTGTCCGGGCAGCTGCTGCCGCAGCAGGGCGAGGTGTGGTTCAACAGCGGCCCCGTGCACACCCTGTCCGCCGGCGCCCGCGAGCGGCTGCGCCGGGACCGCTTCGGCTGGATCGGCACCCGCCCCGAGCTGGTCCCCGAGCTGACCGCCTGGGAGAACGCCGCGCTGCCGCTGCTGCTGGCCGGCGAGACGCACCGGGTGGCCCGGCGCACGGCGGTGGAGTGGCTGGAGCGCCTCGACGCGGGCGACGTCGCGCGGCTGCGGCCGCCGGCGCTGCCGCAGGCGCAGCG
>NZ_BAAAPF010000523.1:0-2911 GCF_039531005.1 Streptomyces synnematoformans | reverse complement strand
CCCCGCCCCCGTACCCCGCCGCGCGCCCCCTGCACTTCACCGGGCCCGCCATGCTCCGCGGCCTCGCCGTCGCCGACGCCCTCGCCGTCGTCCCGCCCGGCGGCGCCCCCGCCGGCACCTCCGTACGCGTCCTGCGCCTCCCCTGGACCGCAGCCACGGCGGACTCCGCAGCCACCGCCCCGGCAGGTCCGGTGTGAGATACCCCGACCAGCTGGCGCAGAACGTCTCCCTGCCCCGCCGCCCCCGCGCGCCACTGCGCCAGGTCAGCGGCCGTATCCTGACCGCGCTCTCCGTGCTCGGCATCGCCATCCTCGTCGTCTACCTCGGCCGCGACGGCTACACCGACAACGCCGACGGCAAGGTGGGCCTGCTGGACGCCGCGTACTACGCGACCGTCTCCCTCTCCACCACCGGCTACGGCGACATCGTCCCCGTCACCCCGGGCACCCGGCTCATCACCGTCCTCGTGGTGACGCCGCTGCGCGTGCTCTTTCTGATCATCCTCGTCGGCACCACCCTTGAGGTGCTCACCGAGCGCACCCGCCACCAGTGGCGGCTCGATCGCTGGAGGTCAGCGTTGCGCGACCACACCGTCATCGTCGGCTACGGCACGAAGGGCCGCTCCGCGCTGCAGACGCTGCGCGCCAAGGGCCTGGACAAGGGCCAGATCGTGGTGATCGACCCGAGCGGGAAGGTCGTCGAGGCGGCCAACCACGACGGCTACGTCGGCGTCGTCGGCGACGCGACCCGCTCCGCGGTGCTGCTGCGCGCCGAGGGGCAGCGGGCGGCGCAGTTCGTCATCGCGCCGCAGCGCGACGACACGGCGGTGCTGGTGACGCTGACGGTGCGGCAGCTGAACCCGCGGGCCAAGATCGTGACGGCGGTGCGCGAGGAGGAGAACGCGCCGCTGCTCCGCCAGTCCGGCGCGGACGCCGTGATCACCAGCTCCAGCGCGGCGGGCCGGCTGCTCGGCCTGTCGGTGCTGAGCCCCAGCGCCGGCACGGTGCTGGAGGACCTGATCGTGCAGGGCTCAGGGCTGGACCTCATCGAGCGCCCGGCGACCAAGGCGGAGGCCGGGCTGCTGCCGCGCGAGACGGACGACCTGGTGGTGGCGGTCAAGCGCGGGCACCGGCTGATGGCGTACGACGATCCGGAGGTCGGCCGGCTGGAGATGACGGACCGGCTGATCACCATCGCCCGGGCCGCCGGACCCCCGACCACCCCGGAACGGGAACGCATAGTCACCCGCGAGGGTGGCTGGGACCTCGGCGGGCGCCGGGACCGCGGCCGCCGGGACTACGACGACCTCGGCGACTCCAGAGGCGCCCGGGACGCCCGGGACGCCCGGGGCTACGGCGGCTACGGGGAGTCGGGCGCCCGGGCCCGCGACAGGGACCGGGACCGGGACCGCGGCAGGGACCGCGACCGGGGCCGGGACGGCGACCGGAGACCGGGGGAGGACCGGGACGGCGACGCGGACGCGGAGTAGTAGCGTCCACCTCATGCATGCGATCACCATCTCAGAGCCCGGCGGCCCCGATTCGCTCGTCTGGGCAGAGGTTCCCGACCCGGTGCCGGCGGCAGGCGACGTGCTGATCGAGGTGGCTGCCGCCGGCGTGAACCGCGCGGACGTGCTGCAGCGCCAGGGGTTCTACGAACCGCCCGCCGGCGCGTCCCCGTACCCCGGACTGGAGTGCGCGGGCCGCATCGCCGCGCTCGGCGCGGGCGTGGCCGGCTGGGAGGTCGGCGACGAGGTGTGCGCGCTGCTGGCCGGCGGCGGGTACGCGGAGCGGGTCGCGGTGCCCGCCGGGCAGCTGCTGCCCGTACCGCGGGGGCTCGACGCCGTGACCGCCGCCGCGCTGCCCGAAGTGGCGTGCACCGTCTGGTCGAACGTGTTCATGATCGCCCACCTCCGACCCGGCGAGACGCTGCTCGTGCACGGCGGCGGCAGCGGCATCGGCACGATGGCCGTGCAGCTGGGCAAGGCGGTCGGCGCCCGGGTGGCGGTGACGGCGGGCAGCGTGGAGAAGCTGGAGTACTGCCGCGAGCTGGGCGCCGACGTGCTCATCAACTACCGCGAGCAGGACTTCGTCAAGGAGGTGCGGGCCGCCACGGAGGGCGCGGGCGCGGACGTCATCCTGGACATCGTCGGGGCCCGGTACCTGGCGCAGAACGTGAAGGCGCTGGCGGTCAACGGCCGGATCGCGGTGATCGGGCTGCAGGGCGGGGTGAAGGGGGAGCTGAACCTCGGCGCGCTGCTGGCGAAGCGCGGGGCGATCACGGCGACGTCGCTGCGGGGGCGCCCGCCGGGCGAGAAGGCGGCGATCGTGGCGGCGGTACGGGAGCACGTGTGGCCGCTGGTGGAGGCGGACCGGGTGCGGCCGATCGTGGACCGGACGCTGCCGGTGCGGCAGGCGGCGGAGGCGCACCGGGTGATGGAGTCGAGCGCGCACGTGGGGAAGCTGCTGCTGACGACGTGAGCGTGGTACGCCGGGCGGGGGAACCTCGCACGGCGTAGCCCCGAATGTCGGCTTTGATGATTTATGTGACTCTGGTCACGTCAGCATCGCCGGCACGGAAGGGCCTTCGCCGTGGCTGCTCACGCACGTCGCCTGCGCCTCGCGGCCGGGGCGCTGGCGGTGGTCGTGTGGCAGGCGCCGACGCAGGTGGCGGCGGCGTACGGACCGTCCGGGGCGGCGGGTGCGTACGAACTGCCTGCGGCGGCGGGCGGGTACGAGGCGGGGCGGTCGGCGGCGTACGGGCAGCAGCGCGGGTCACCGGCCTACGGGCAGGGCGGCCCGGCGCGGACCGGAACCCTGGCCGACGGGGCCCCCCGGACGGCCGCCACCGCGGCCGCCCGCCCCGGCAGTGGCCTGGGCGGCGGGGTGCTGCGAGCGGCCGGCGCCGAGAG
>NZ_BAAAPF010000522.1:0-2916 GCF_039531005.1 Streptomyces synnematoformans | reverse complement strand
GGCGCGGGCCGGCCGGCCTCGGCACCGGGGCGCGGCGCGGGCTTGCGCTCCGCGGCCTGCTCGGGCTTGACGGGGGCGGGCTTCGCCGCGGGCGCGCCGGGCTTGGCGGCGGCCTTCTTCTTCGGCGCCGCGGGCTTGCCGGCGGGCTTGGCCGCGGCCGAGCCGTTGCCGGACTGGAATGCGTCAGTCAGTTTGCGTACGACCGGCGCCTCGATGGTCGAGGACGCCGAGCGGACGAATTCACCAAGTTCTTGGAGCTTGGCCATGACGACCTTGCTCTCGACTCCGAACTCCTTGGCGAGTTCGTATACCCGGACCTTAGCCACTTCGCTCCTTCTGGTCCGGGGGTGTCCGCCGGACCGTCGCTACTTCTGCATGGGCGTACTCATCGCGTACTCATCGAGTGCTCATCGCAATCTCGACCCACTTCCGACTCGCGAGGTACCTGGCCGCGCGGGGTTCCGCACGGCGCTCGTCTTCGTGCTGCTCATGTCTGCTCTGCCTCCACGGCCTGCGCCACGAAACGGTCCACGTCCGCGGTGCCGAGCGGGCCCCGGGCCCGCAGGGCCCGGACGAACGCCCGGCGGCGGACCGCCAGGTCGAGGCATGCCTTGACGGGGTGCAGATACGCGCCCCGGCCGGGCAGCGTACCGCGGGGATCGGGGACGCACGCGCCCCCGGCCTCCACCACACGCAGCAGATCGCCTTTGGTCGCCCGCACCCGGCACCCGACGCAGGTGCGCTCGGGGCAGGCCCGGGCGCGCGTCCGGCCAGACACGCTCAAGTCTACCTCCACGACCGACGGGCGCCCGCTCCGGGGGCCAATCGAACGGTTGTTTTTCCCAGGGCGAGAGGCAGCCCGGGGCCGGGCCCGACGATACGTGATCCGGTCCGGCCGGGGCGACCGGGTTTTCCGGGGGCCCGGCCGCGCGGCCTCCGGCCCGGCCCGCTCGGACACGCTGCCGCGACGACGCGCGGGAGGGCCGGCCGGGGTGGAGCCGACTGCCCCCGCGGATCCCGCACCACCCGACCCGGCCGCCGGGAGCGGCCGAAGCACCGCATCCGCGCGGCGGCCCCGCCGCCGACGCGGCGGCCCCGGGCAGCACCCCGGCGTATCCGGGGTCCCCGGGGCGGGCGCCCCGGGGGCTGCCGGCGCGGGCGTCAGCCCGCCGCCGGCTCCGTGTCCGGGCGGATGTCGATCCGCCAGCCGGTGAGCCGCGCCGCCAGCCGCGCGTTCTGGCCCTCCTTGCCGATCGCCAGCGACAGCTGGTAGTCCGGCACGGTCACGCGCGCCGAGCGCGCCGCCAGGTCCACGACGTCGACCTTGCTCACCCGCGCCGGCGACAGCGCGTTGGCGACCAGCTCCGCCGGCTCGTCGGACCAGTCGACGATGTCGATCTTCTCGCCGCCCAGCTCGGCCATCACGTTGCGCACGCGGCCGCCCATCGGCCCGATGCAGGCGCCCTTCGCGTTCAGCCCGGAGCGCGTGGACCGTACGGCGATCTTCGTACGGTGCCCGGCCTCGCGGGCGATGGCCGCGATCTCCACCGAGCCGTCGGCGATCTCCGGCACCTCCAGCGCGAAGAGCTTCTTCACCAGGTTCGGATGGGTGCGCGAGAGGGTCACGGACGGGCCGCGTACGCCCTTGGTCACCCGCACCACATACGTGCGCAGCCGGGTGCCGTGCTTGTACTCCTCGCCGGGCACCTGCTCCTGCACCGGCAGGATGGCCTCCAGCCGGCCGATGTCGACCAGCACGTTGTTGGGGTCCTTGCCCTGCTGGACGACGCCGGTGACGATGTCGCCCTCGCGGCCCGCGTACTCACCGAAGGTGACCTCCTCCTCGGCGTCCCGCAGCCGCTGGAGGATGACCTGCTTGGCGGTGGTCGCGGCGATCCGGCCGAAACCCGACGGGGTGTCGTCGAACTCGCGCGCCTCGCCGCCCTCCGGCACGTCGTCCGCGTCCTCCCGGGCCCACACCGTGACGTGCCCGGAGTCCCGGTTCAGCTCCACGCGGGCGTGCTGGCGGCTGCCCTCGGTGCGGTGGTAGGCGATGAGGAGGGCCGACTCGATGGCCTCGACCAGCAGGTCGAAGGAGATCTCCTTCTCCCGCACCAAGCCGCGCAGGGCACTCATATCGATGTCCACGGCTACGAGCCCTCCTCGTCCTTCGTCACCTTGCGGTTGAACTCGACCTCGACCCGGGCCCCGGCGATGTCGCCGAAGTCCAGCCGCCGGGCGGTGGGCCTACGACCCTTCACCCCCGGGACCTCAAGGTCCAGTCCCGCGTCGTCCACCGCGGTGATACGTCCCACGACTTCGCCGCCCTCCCGCAGCCGCACCTTGACCAGACGGCCCGCGGCACGACGGTAGTGGCGCGGCAGGGTCAGCGGACGGTCCGTACCCGGAGAGGTGACTTCCAGGACGTACGGACGGTCGCCCATCGCGTCGCTGGCGTCCAGCTCCTCCGCGACGCGCCGGCTCAGCTCCGCGCAGGTGTCCAGGCCCACGCCGCCGTCGGCGTCGACCACGACCCGCAGGACACGGCGCTTGCCCGCCGGGGTGAGCGCGATCTCCTCCAGGTCCAGGTCGCGTTCCTTGACGAGCGGCTCCAGCAGATCGCGCAGCCTCTCGTTCTGGGTGGTGCTCATCCGGGTGACTCCTCGGCCGCGTGTGCTGTTGTCTGCCGTCACGTGTCGGGTCAAAGGGTATCCGCTCCACGACCTGTGCGTTGCCCACCGGTACGCTCGGCTCGTGCGGATCAACGGACTCCCGGCGAGAAGGGCCGTGCTGGCCGGTGCCGCCGCGCTGGTCGCGGCAGGCACCACCACGGGCTGTTCCGGCGGCGACGACGGGGGCGACGGGGACACCGGCCCCGCCCACGCCGAACGGCTCCGGCGCCGGGCCGCGGCCGAG
>NZ_BAAAPF010000521.1:0-2925 GCF_039531005.1 Streptomyces synnematoformans | reverse complement strand
CGGATCGCCGGCGGCGGGCACCGCGTAGGCGACGAGCCGGGTGTCGCCGCCGCGGTCGGCGCGGGCGGTCACGGCGGCGCGGGCGACCGCGGGGTGGGCGGCGAGCGCGGCTTCGACCTCGCCGGGTTCGACGCGGTGGCCGCGGACCTTGACCTGGTCGTCGGCGCGCCCGGCGAAGTCGAGCCGGCCGTCGCGGCGGCGGCGGGCGAGGTCGCCGGTGCGGTACATCCGGGTGCCGGGCGGGCCGTACGGGTCGGCCACGAACCGCCGGGCCGTCAGCCCCGGGCGGCGCAGGTAGCCGCGCGCCAGGCCGGCCCCGGCGACGTACAGCTCGCCGGT
Source organism: Streptomyces synnematoformans (assembly GCF_039531005.1). Lineage (NCBI taxonomy): Bacteria > Bacillati > Actinomycetota > Actinomycetes > Kitasatosporales > Streptomycetaceae > Streptomyces > Streptomyces synnematoformans. The sequence goes on along the minus strand of NZ_BAAAPF010000521.1, from coordinate 2,586 downwards.
CGCCCCGGGCGGCACCGGCTGCAGCGCGGTGTCCAGGACATAGGCGCGGGCGCCGGGGACGGGCCGGCCGAGCACGGGCGTGTCGGCGTCGTCGAGCCGCGCCTGCACGCAGTCGACGGTGCACTCGGTCGGGCCGTACATGTTGTACGCCGTCAGCCCGGGCACCGCGCGCAGCTCCCGCCACAGCCCCTCCGGCAGCGCCTCGCCGCCGAGGACGGCGAGGCCGGGGCGCCACCGCCCGCCGGTGAAGAGGCCGCGGTCGCAGAGGACCTGGAGGTACGAGGGCGTGAGGTCGACGCTGTCGATGCGCCGTTCGGTCAGCCAGGCCGCGAAGCGGTCCGCGTCGGTGAAGGTCGCGGCGGACGGCACGTGCAGCTCGTGGCCGGCGGTGAGGGCGGCGAGCTGCCCCCAGGAGGCGTCGAACGACACCGAGGCGGTCAGCGCCACCCGCAGCGGGCGGCCGCCGGCGCGCCGGGCCGCCGGGCCGAACACCCGCTCCCGGTACCGCTCGGCGACGGCGGCGACGCTCGCGTGCCGTGCGACGACGCCCTTGGGCGCGCCGGTCGAGCCGGAGGTGTAGATGACGTACGCCGGGTGCCCGGGCCGCGGTCCGGGCGCGGGGTCGGTGCCGGGCAGGTCCTGCAGCTCGGCGGCCGTCCCGGGCGCGTCGAGCAGCAGCCGCGGCGTGCCGGTGCCGAGGGTGCCGGCGGTGTCTGCGGCGGAGGCGGTGGCGGTGTCGGTGAGCAGCAGGACGGGGCGGGCGTCGGCGACCATGGCCGCGAGGCGGGCGGCGGGGTAGCCGGGGTCGAGCGGCAGGTAGGCGGCGCCGGACCTGAGTACGGCGAGGAGCGCCACGACGAGGTCGGCCGAGCGCGGCAGGGCCAGGGCCACGATGCCCTCGGGGCCGGCACCGCGGGCGGCGAGGGCGTGCGCGAGCCGGTTGGCGCGGGCGTCCAGCTCGGCGTACGTCAGCTCCGTGCCGTCGGCCGCGACGGCGACCGCGCCCGGCGCGGCGCGTACCCGCGCGCGGAACAGCCCCGTCAGCGTGGACTCGGGCGGCGGTGCGGGGGCCGGGGCCCGGTCGTCGGCGGCGCCGGGGGCCGCGGCGGCGGTCGCGGCCAGGCGGAGGGCCGCGTACCAGCTCGTGAACACCGCGACCAGCGGCAGTTCGTGGCGCTCGGCGAGCCCGTCCGCCGCGGCCGCGTGCGCGTCGGCGCCCGGGAAGTCCGCCAGCGCACCGCGGGCCTGCATGCGTACGAGATGCCCCAGCACCTCGTACGTCACCAGGCCGTGCCGGGCCGACAGCCCGACCAGCTCGGCACCGACCCGGTCGCGCGCCGCGGCCAGGCCCGTGCGCTCGAAGGTCTGCATGAACACGCCGTTGAGCGCGAACGCGAGCAGCGCCGGGTCGTCCAGCCCGCGGGCCAGCAGCTCCACCTGCCCGGCGGCGTGCGGCCCGCGCGCGGAGCGGGTGCCGCGCGACTCGACGGCGACGGTGGCGAGCAGCCGCGCCCGCGCGGCGGCGTGTTCGCCGGGCGGGAGCGTGGCGAGACCGCGCTCGGCCGCGGCGACGACGCCGAGGTCCTGCTCCGGGTCGTCGACGCGGGTCCAGATCGCGGGGACGTCGTACGCGCCGATCACACGGGCGGTCAGCTCCGGGTCGCCCAGTTCCTCGGCCGCCACGACGGCGGCCACCCGGTGCCGCCGGGCGGCCTGCAGCCCGCCGCCGCCGGTGACGGCGAGGCCGCGGAGCAGGCCGACGGTGGATTCGAGCCGGGCGCGGGCGGAGGCAGTGACGGTACGGTCGTACGCGGCCGCCGCCTCCGCCCAGACCCGCCGCGCGCCGGCTTCCCCGGCATCGGTGACGCCGTCGGCGCCGTGCACCCCGTCGTCTGTTCCGGCGTCGTCACCCGCCCGGGACGGGCCGGGTCCCCCGCCACCGCGGCCGTCCGGCACACCGGCGTTTCCCGCCCGGCAGCCCTCCGACGCGCCTCCGCCCCGACCGCCACCACCGCTCCGCCCCGGCGCCCCCGGCACCGCCTCCGCGTCCCGCGCTCCCGGCGCCCCCGTCGAACCGCCGCCGGGCCCGTGCCGGCCGCCCTCCGGCTCGCCGGTGTCCCAGCCTGCGCCGTGCCCGCCCGGAGCGGGCGCCTCCAGGTGGGCCGCCTGCGTCAGGATGTCCGCCTCCAGCCGGCGCAGCGCCGGGCCCGGGTCCACACCCAGCTGCTCGACCAGCATCGTGCGGGCCCGGCGCAGCACCGCCAGGGCGTCGGCCTGCCGGCCGGCCCGGTACAGGGCCAGCACCAGCAGCCGCCAGGCGTCCTCGCGCCAGGGGTGTTCGGCCACGTGGCCGTCCAGGTCCGCCGCGGCCTCGGCGGCAAGGCCCAGGGACAGCCGGGCCCGGGCGTGCAGCTCGACGGCGTGCAGCCGCAGCTCCGCCAGGCGGGACCGCTCGGTGCGGGCCCAGGGCAGGTCGGTGAACTCGGCGTAGGCGGGCCCGCGCCACCAGCCCAGGGCCTCCGCCAGCCGGGCCGCCGCGGCCCGCGGCGGCAGCTCCCTGGCCGCGGCGGCCGCGGCCTCGAAGCG
>NZ_BAAAPF010000520.1:0-2947 GCF_039531005.1 Streptomyces synnematoformans | reverse complement strand
CACCATGACGCGCATACGACTTCCCCGACACACCCGGATCCGCATCGAACAGATCCGCACTCCAGCCCCGGTCGGTCGGAAACTCCGAGACCCCCTCGCCACCGGACCACACCAGATCCCACAACTCCCCCGGCGACGACACACCACCCGGATAACGGCACGCCATCCCCACAACCACCACCGGATCCTCCGCATCCACGGCAGCGGCGGTCACGGTGGTCGCGGTAGCGGCGGTGACGGCGCCGAGCACTTCGTCGCGCAGGTGGCGGGCGAGGCCCGCGGGCGTGGGGTAGTTGAAGACGACCGTGGGGGCAAGGCGCACGCCCGCCGCGGCATTGACGCGGTTGCGCAGCTCGACCGCGGTCAGGGAGTCGAAGCCGAGCGCCTTGAAGTCCTGATCGGCGTCGATGGCCGCGGCGTCGTCGTAGCCGAGAACCAGCGCGGCCTGGGTACGGACGAGTCCGACCAGCTCGGCGTCCTGTGCCTCCGCGTCGAGACCGGCCAGCCGGGCGGCGAGGGCGGTCGTGCCGGTCGCCGTCCCCGCGGCCACCCGGCGGGCGCGGCGGCGGGGGGCGAAGTCCCGGAGGAGATACGGCACATCGCCGGCCTCGGCCTGCGCGCGGAGGGCGGGGAGGTCCATGCGTACGGGGATGACGTTCGGCGTACGGGTCCGCAGCGCCGCGTCGAGGGACGCGAGTCCCAGCTCCGGGGTCAGCGGGGCGATGCCGCTGCGGTGCCAGCGCGCCAGCTCGGCGTCGCCGAGCGCGGCGCCCATGCCGCCCGTGCCCCCGACGTCGCCCCACAGGCCCCACGCCAGGGCCTGGCCCGCCTGCCCCCGGGCCCGGCGGCGGGCGGCGAGGCCGTCGAGCCAGGCGTTGGCCGCGGCGTAGTTGCCCTGCCCCGGGGTGCCCAGCACGCCGGCGACGGAGGAGAAGAGGACGAAGGCGTCGAGGTCGAGGTCGCGCGTCAGCTCGTCGAGGTGCGTCGCGGCGTCGACCTTGGGTGCCAGGACTTCGCGCAGCGCCTCGGGGGTGAGGGAGGCGATGGTGGCGTCGGCAACGACGCCCGCGGCGTGGACGACCGCGGTCAGCGGCCGGTCGTCGGGAATCTCGGCGAGCATCCGGGCCACGGCGTCGCGGTCGGTGAGGTCGCAGCGCGCGAACGTTGCCTGCGCACCGGCCTCCCGCAGCTGCTCCCGCAGCTCGGGCGCGCCGGGCGTGTCGATGCCGCGGCGGCCGGCGAGCAGGAGGTGCCGTACGCCGTGCGTCGCCGCCAGGTACCGCGCGACCAGCCCGCCCAGCGCCCCGGCACCACCGGTGATCAGCACGGTGCCGTTCCGGCGGCCGAGCGCTTGTCCGGTGTCGTCGCCCTCGGATGGCAGGTGGGTGAGGTGGGGGGTGTGCGGGGTGCCGTGGTGGAGGGTGAGTTGGGGGGTGTCCGTCGTGAGGGTGTGGGCGAGGGCGTGCGGGAGGTGGGTGCGGGTGTCGGGGTGGTCGTCGGTGTCGACGAGGTGGATACGGCCCGGGTGCTCGGCCTGCGCCGTACGGGCCAGGCCCCAGAGCGCCGCGTGGACCGGGTCGGGTTCGGCGGTGTGGGCGTGGCGGGTGAGGACGACGAGGGGGGTGTCGGCCAGGCGGGGTTCATCGAGGTACTGCTGGAGGAGGGTGAGCAGGTCCTGCACGGCCCGGTGGGCGGCGGTGGGGGTCGGCTCGCCGCCGGGGGCGGGGGCGTAGACGACGGCGGTGGGCGGGTCGTCGGTGGCCAGGAGGTCCGCCAGGTGCGGGTGGTGCCGGACGGCGCTGTCCGGGACGGGCGCGACGGGGCCGAGAGTCGCCCAGCCGGTGGCGTCCGGTACGTCGGCCGGAAGTTCCCGCGGCGTCCAGCGCACGGTGTACAGGTCGGCGGTGGGCTGGGGCGCGGCCGCGAGGGTGCGCATGGTCAGCTCGCCGACCTCGGCGACCGGGCCGCCTTCGGCGTCGAAGAGTGTGATCTCGACGGTGTCGGGGCCGACGGCGACCGCCTGGACGCGCAGATGGGTGGCCGCGGTGGCGTGCAGCACAACCTTGGACCAGGCGAAGGGCACGCGGATGCCGTCGTCGGCGTTGTCGACGCCGTCGCTGCTGTCGATGAGGAGGGTGTGCAGGGCGGCGTCGAGGAGGGCGGGGTGGAGGCCGAAGGCATCCGGCCCGTGATCGCCGGTGTGCTCCTTGGACAGCACCACCTCCGCGTAGCGCGTCGAGCCGTCTTGCCACAGCGCGGTCAGACCCTGGAAGCCAGCCCCGTAGTCGTAACCGCGCTCGGCCAGCCGGTCGTAGGCGTCGGCCAGGTCCACGGCCGTGGCGTCCGCGGGCGGCCAGGCGCCCTGCCACGCCTCGACGGTCGTGTCTTCGGAGGCGGTGGCGGTGACGCGGCCGGTGGCGTGCCGTGTGAACGGACCGTCCGGGTCGTCGTCGGGGCGGGCATGCACGGCGACCGTACGAGCTGTCCCTTCGCCTTCCGGGGGGTCGACGATGACCTGGACCTGCACACCCCCGCTCTCCGGCAACTCCAACGGTGCTTCGAGGGCAAGGTCTTCGAGGACCGGGCAACCCGCCTCGTCACCGGCCCGCAGCGCCATCTCCACCAACGCCGCCCCCGGCACCAGCACCCGACCCTGGATCCGATGCCCGGCCAGCCACCCATCCCCCGCACGGGACACACGACCCGTCAACACCACCGCGCCCGACGATGCCACGGTCACCGACGCACCCAGCAAACCGTGCCCGAACGCACCCAGACCCAGACCCGCCGGATCACCCGCGGCAACAGAACCAGACAACCAGTAACGCCGCCGCTGGAACGCATACGTCGGCAACGCAACCCGCCGACCACTGACGCCCGCGAACACCGCGTGCCAATCCACCCGCACACCCGCCGCAAACGCAGCACCCACACCGGACACCAACAC
>NZ_BAAAPF010000519.1:0-2981 GCF_039531005.1 Streptomyces synnematoformans | reverse complement strand
ACATTCTACCAACTCCTTGGCTCACAGAACGACATGGCTACGATCCGACTTGCTCGGCGGGGTGCTGTCCGGTGTTCGCATGGCCACCTCTTGTCGGGTTTGCGGGGGCCGGTCCGGCCCGGCGGGGCCGCTCCGGCCGTGTGCGGGCGCGGCGCGGCCTGCTAGACCGCGCCGGGCGATCGGGTCAGGCGCTGGGCGGAGACGGTGGCGGCACGTTCCGCGGCGCTCGGCGTGAGCGCGACGAACGCCGAGGTGAGGAAGAGGTACGAGCCGAGGCCGACGGCCAGCGGGAAGACGAACTGGCTGGCGGTGGCTCCGGACAGGGCCTCGGGCGAGGGCGTGACGGTCACGGACACGGCGGCCATCCCGGTGTAGTGCATGCTGGTGACCGCCGCACCCATGACCAGGGAGGCGATCCCCACGGCGAGCACGGAGCGGATATTGAGCGCGGCCCACAGCGCGCCGCTGGCCGCGGCGACCGCGATCAGTATGGAGAGAGCCACGGCCGGGAAGTCGTAGCTCATCGACCCGTGCAGGCGTACGGCGGACATCCCGAGGTAGTGCATGGCGGCCACGCCGAGGCCGGTGGCGAGGCCGGCGGCCAGCAGGGCGGGACCGCTGGCGCGGCCGCGGCCGAGCGCGAAGGCCCCGGTGCCGGCGACGGCCATGGCGACGACGAGGCTGAGGACGGTGCGGGGGATGTCGTACCGGATCTCGGTGCCGCTGACGCTGAAGCCCAGCATGGCGACGAAGTGCATCGTCCAGATGCCGGTGCCGATGGCGGACGCGGCGGTGAGCAGCCAGTTGCGCCGGGAGCGGGCGGTGGGGGCCGCCAGCGCCTGGATGGTGCAGCGCAGCCCGAGCGCGGCGCCGATGCACGCCATCACGTAGGAGAGGACGGGCGTCAGCCAGCCGTAGGCTGCGTGGTCGAGGTGTCCCATGTCTCAGGGACGCTAGTCCGCTCGGGGGCGCACGACCGGGGCGCATGCCAAACCTGACCGAACTTGACAAAGTCATGCCCGCGATCGATCAGCTCCGGCCTAAAGAAGCACGCGCCTGGCCACTTTCTTGTGGCATATTCCGCGCGGTCGTGCGCCTCCGGGGCGGGGGCGCACGGTCAGCGGCCCAGTTCCTTGCGGGTCACCCTCTTCAGCCGGCGGCGCTGCCCGGGGTCCAGCGTCAGGTAGGCGGCCACCGGCACACCGACGATCACCAGCACGGCGATCCAGAAGGAGGTCAGCCACCACAGCAGCAAGCCGACCGCCACCCCGCCGGCCGCGACTTTCCCTCGATTCGTCATCTTCCTGCCTCCTACAGCGGCGGCACACCGCCCTCGACTGGGGAACGGCTGCGCCGCTCCCCCGGTTCCTTTATCCCATGACCGGAGCCGGAGAGCGTCATACATGTGGATGAGGGACCCATTACGGGACGGGAGGCGTGCGCAGCGGCTCGCCGACCTCGTGCATGTGCTCCAGCGCCAGGCGGTACGACTCCGCGGCGCTGGTCTGCGCGTACGGCAGGCCGAGCGCGGCGCAGTGCGCGCGCACCAGCGGCTGGACCAGGCGCAGGTGGGGGCGGGGCATGTTGGGGAAGAGGTGGTGCTCGATCTGGTAGTTCAGGCCGCCCATGAGCCAGTCGGTGGTGATGCCGCCGCGCACGTTGCGCGAGGTGAGCACCTGGCGGCGCAGGTGGCCCCAGTCGTCGTCGCCGGACTCCGGCATCTCCATGCCCTTGTGGTTGGGCGCGAAGCACATCCCCAGGTGCAGGCCGAAGACCGCGTGCTGCACCAGCGCGAAGACCAGCGCCTTGCCGGGGGACATGGCCGTCAGCAGCAGGGCGGCGTAGCCGATCACGTGGGCGCCGAGGAGCAGCGCCTCCACGCGGCGCTCGCGCACGTCCTGCCGGCGCAGGTCCTGCCAGCTGGAGACCTTCAGCGCGATGCCCTCCAGGAGCAGCATCGGGAAGAACAGGGCCGCCTGGTGGCGGGTGAGCCAGCAGGCGAAGCCCTCGCGCTGCGCGGCCTGGCGCTGGGTCCAGACCAGCGCGCCGACGCCGACGTCCGGGTCCTTGTCGACGTGGTTGGGGTTGGCGTGGTGGCGGTTGTGCTTGTCCGTCCACCAGTGGTAGCTCATGCCGATCAGCAGGTTGCCGTGGAAGAGGCCGAGGGCCCGGTTGGCCCGGCGGGTGCGGGCGATCTGCGCGTGGCCGGAGTCGTGGCCGAGGAAGGCGGTCCGGGTGGTGAAGACGGCGGCGGGGACCGCGAGGAAGAGCGTCCACCAGGTGTTGCCGAGGACGTGTATGCCGACGCCCGTGGCGCCGAGCGCGAGCAGCGTGACCGCGATGCTCATCCCGTACCAGCCTCGGCGGCGGCGCAGCAGACCCGCGGCCTTCACCTCCCGCAGCAGCGGGGTGAACTCCGAACTCCTGGCGTTCGTCGCCCCCTTGGCGGACGGTATGGCAGTGGCCTGCGGCATGGCGCCTCCGGTCTCTCGGTTCGAGGAACTCGACGCTACGGAACCGGACAGCGCGGCGCGATGACGTCAGCACCCGGAACGCCCGGGTGCAATCCACCCGGCACAAGGTAGTGCCAGATACACCCTCCGCGGTAACGCCCGCGGAAAAGTGAAGTTGATCACGCTGCGGCGGCGTCCGGCCGGGCGGCGCCTGGGGTACCCTCGACCGCCCGGTAGTCAAACTTGAGGAGTGCGTCCGTACGTGACCGCCCTTCCCCCGCTCTCCCACTGTGCCGCCCTCTTCCTGCCCGCCGACCCCGCCCGCACGGGCCGGATGGCCTTCTGGCTCCCGGACCCCGCCGCGGGCGACGGCCCCGCCGCCGGTCCGCCCGCGCACGCCCGCGGCACCCGCGCCGGGCTGACCGTCGCCGTTCCGGACGGCGGCACCCGCGAGGTGCCGGCGCTGCTGCTGCCCGCCGCGGACGCGGTGCCCGTGCACGTGCGCGCCCGCGCCGCGCACGCCGCGAC
>NZ_BAAAPF010000518.1:0-2992 GCF_039531005.1 Streptomyces synnematoformans | reverse complement strand
CGCCGCCGCTCCCGCCGACGGCACCGTCCTCATCACCGGCGGCACCGGCACGCTCGGCGCGCTCGTCGCCCGGCACCTCGTCACCGCGCACGGCGTGCGGCACCTGCTGCTGACCAGCCGCCGCGGGCCGGCGGCGCCCGGGGCGGACGCGCTGGTGGCCGAGTTGACGGAGCTGGGCGCCACCGTCACCGTCGCCGCCTGCGACGTGGCCGACCGGGACGCGCTGGCCCGGCTGCTGGCCGGCATCCCGGCCGACCAGCCGCTGACCGCCGTCGTCCACGCCGCCGGGACGACGGACGACGGCGTGGTCGACTCGCTGACACCCGAGGCCGTCGACCGCGTGCTGGCGCCGAAGGCCGCCGCCTGGACGCTGCACGAGCTGACCCGCGAACTGCCCCGCCCGCCCGCCTTCGTGCTGTTCTCGTCCTTCGCCGGCACCGCCGGCTCCGCCGGCCAGGCGAACTACGCCGCCGCCAACTCCTTCCTCGACGCCCTCGCCCACCACCGCCGCGCCGCCGGGCTGCCCGCGGCCTCGCTGGCGTGGGGCCTGTGGGAGTCCGCCTCCGGCATCACCGCGGCGCTCGACGCGGCGGACCTGGCGCGGATCGGGCGTACCGGCGTCGCCCCGCTGGCGACCGCCGAGGCCCTGGCGCTCTTCGACGCGGTGCTCGCGGCGGCCACGCCGCCCGCGGAGCAGTTGCCTCCCGCGCTCGCGCCCGTCCGGCTCGTACCGGCCAGGCTGCGGGCCCTCGCCGCCGCCGGAGAGCTGCCCGCCCTGCTGCGGCGGCTGGTCCGGACCCCGGCCGCGGGGACGGCCGCCGCCGCGCCCGCGGAACCGGCGCACGACCTCGTCGCCCGGCTGTCCGCGCTCCCCGCGGCCGAACAGGAGACCGCCCTCCTCGACCTGGTACGCGGCCAGGTGGCGGACGTCCTCGGCCACGCCGACCTGACGCAGGTCGAGGCCGAACGCGGCTTCAAGGACCTCGGCTTCGACTCCCTCACCGCGATGGAGCTGCGCAACCGCCTCCAGCGCGCCACCGGCACCCGGCTCCGAGCCACCCTCGTCTTCGACTACCCCGCCCCCGCGGCCGTCGCCGAGCACCTGCGGGAACGCCTCGACCTCGGCCCGGCCGACCCGGCGCAGACCCTGCTCGGCGAACTGGACCGGCTGGAGGAGAGCCTGACCGCGCTCGCTGACAGCTCCGCCGCCCTCGGCGCCGACCGCGGCCGCATCACCGTACGGCTGCGCAGCCTGCTCGCACGCTGGCACGACGACGAGGCGCAGAGCGCGGGCACGGCCCCGCCGGAGGACCGCGGCGACCTCGACGCCGCGACGGACGACGACCTGTTCGACCTGGTCGAGAACCTGGGGAACTCCTGACATGGCAGACCGCACCGGCCCCGCGCAGGGCGCCGCCACCGAAGCCAAGCTCCGCGACTACCTGAAGCGGGCCATCGCCGACGCCCAGGACGCCCGGCAGCGGCTGCGCGAGGCCGAGGACCGGGTGCGCGAGCCGATCGCGATCATCGGCATGGCCTGCCGCTTCCCGGGCGGCGCCGACACCCCCGAGGAGCTGTGGGAGCTGGTCGCCCGCGGCGGCGACGCCGTCGGCCCGTTCCCCGCCGACCGCGGCTGGGACCTCGACGCGCTCTACGACCCGGACCCGGAGCGCAGCGGCACGACGTACACCCGCAGCGGCGGGTTCCTGTCCGATGCGGCCGGCTTCGACCCCGCCTTCTTCGGGATCTCGCCGCGCGAGGCGCTGGCGATGGACCCGCAGCAGCGGTTGCTGCTGGAGACGGGCTGGGAGGCGTGCGAACGGGCCGGCATCGACCCGGCCGCGCTGCGCGGCAGTGCGACCGGTGTCTTCGCGGGCCTCATGTACCACGACTACGGCTCGCGGCTGCCGGAGCCGCCCGCCGACCTGGAGGGGTACGTCGGCAGCGGCAGCGCGGGCAGCGTGGCGACGGGGCGGGTGGCGTACACGTTCGGCCTGGAGGGGCCCGCGGTGACGGTGGACACGGCGTGCTCGTCGTCGCTGGTGGCGGTGCACCTGGCGGTGAACGCGCTGCGGCTCGGGGAGTGCGGGCTGGCGCTGGCGGGCGGGGTGTCGGTGATGGCGACGCCGGACACCTTCGTGGAGTTCAGCCGGCAGCGCGGGCTGGCGGTCGACGGCCGGTGCAAGTCGTTCGCGGCGGCGGCGGACGGCGCGGGCTGGTCGGAGGGCGCGGGGCTGCTGCTGCTGGAGCGGCTGTCGGAGGCGCGGCGGAACGGGCACCGGGTGCTGGGCGTGGTGCGCGGTTCCGCGGTGAACCAGGACGGCGCGAGCAGCGGGCTGACCGTACCCAACGGGCCGTCGCAGCAGCGCGTCATCCTCGACGCGCTGGTGAACGCCGGGCTGGCGGAGTCGGACGTTGACGCGGTCGAGGCCCACGGCACCGGCACGGAGCTGGGCGACCCCATCGAGGCGGAGGCGCTGCTCGCGACGTACGGGCGGGGGCGGCCGGAGGACCGGCCGGTGTGGCTGGGGTCGGTGAAGTCGAACATCGGCCACGCGCAGGCGGCGGCGGGGGTCGCGGGGATCATCAAGATGGTCGAGGCCATGCGCCATGGCGAACTGCCCGCCACGCTGCACGTGGACCGGCCGACGCCGCACGTGGACTGGGAATCGGGCGCGGTACGGCTGCTGACGGAGGCGCGGCCGTGGCCGGAGGTGGGGCGGGCCCGGCGGGCGGCGGTGTCGTCGTTCGGCATCAGCGGCACGAACGCGCACGTGGTGCTGGAGCAGGCCCCGGACGCGCCGGAGGAGGCGTCGCCGTCGTCGGGTGCGGGTCCGGGGGCGGTGGTGTGGCCGTTGTCGGGAAAGTCGTCGGGGGCGCTGCGGGCTCAGGCGGCGCGGCTGGCGGCGCACGTGGAGCGCCACCCGGGCCTGGATCCCGCCGATGTCGCGTACACGCTGGCGGTGTCCCGGGCGGGGCACCGGCAGCGCGC
>NZ_BAAAPF010000517.1:0-3004 GCF_039531005.1 Streptomyces synnematoformans | reverse complement strand
CGAACCGTTCAGCGTCCACACCCGGTGGATCGAGACGGAGTTCACGAACGTCATCCCCCCGTTCACCGGCGGCGCGGAGGCCGAGGCGGCGGAGGAGAGCCGCGAGACGCTGGTCGTCGAGGTCGGCGGCAAGCGCCTGGAGGTCTCGCTCCCGGCGTCGCTCGGCGCGGTCGCCACGGCGGCGGCCGGGCGGTCGAAGCCGAAGCGGCGGGCGGCGAAGAAGTCCGGGTCCGCGGTCTCCGGCGACGCGCTGGCGTCGCCGATGCAGGGCACGATCGTGAAGGTGGCGGTCGAGGAGGGCCAGGAGGTCGCCGAGGGCGACCTCGTGATCGTGCTGGAGGCGATGAAGATGGAGCAGCCGCTCAACGCCCACCGCTCCGGCACGGTCAAGGACCTCGCCGCGGAGATCGGCGCGACCGTCACGGCCGGCGCGGTGATCTGCGAGATCAAGGACTGAACCGGCTGCCGGCGCGGCCGGGTCCGGGGGCGGGCCGCCCCCGGACCCGCTCCCGGCCGGACCTTCACGCCTTGCGGGGTACGCCCCGGGCGGCGGACATCAGCAGCAGCGCGACCGCGGAGAACCCGGCCGCGGCGGTGAACGCGGCGCCCGTCCCGTCGTAGAAGGTGTGCCCCGCGGAGTGCCGCAGGCCCGCGTCGAAGACGGAGACCAGCACGGACACCCCCAGGCTGCCGCCGACGTACTGCATCGTCTGCAGCAGCCCGGAGGCCGACCCCGCGTCCGCCGGTTCGACGCCGCTGAGGATCAGCGTCGTCAGCTGCATCATGGTCAGCCCGACCCCGACGCCCATGAGCACCAGCGGCCCCAGCAGCCCGTCGGCGTAGCCGGAGCCGGCGTCGATCCGGCTGAGCCACAGGATGCCGGCGGTGTTGAGCGCCAGCCCGGCCACCGCGGTGCGCTTCGGCCCGAACCTGGCCTGCGCGCGCGGCGCGAAGCGCGACGCGGCGAAGAGGGGCAGGGTGAGCGCCAGGAAGGCCAGGCCCGCGCGGAACGGGCTGTAGTCGAGGTACCGCTGCAGGTACTGCGTGGTGAAGTAGAAGACGCCGAACATCCCGGCGGGGATCATCAGCATCGTGGCGTACGCGACCGACCGGTTGCGGTCGGCGAAGAGCCGCAGCACCACCAGCGGCCGGCGGACGCGGAGTTCGACCGCGAGGAAGCCGCCGAGCAGCGCCGCCGCGGCGGCGAAGGCGCCGAGGGCGAGCCCGTCGCCCCAGCTCTGTTCCGCGGTGCGGATGAAGGCGTAGACGAGCGAGGTCATGCCCAGCGTGCCGAGCAGCGCGCCGAGGGCGTCGAAGGGGCCGCGCTGGCGCGGGGTCTCGTCGAGGTGGCGGGGGGCGAGCCAGGCGATGGCGAGGCCCACCGGCAGGTTGATCAGGAAGACCCAGCGCCAGGACGCGATGTCGGTGAGCGCCCCGCCGAGTACCAGCCCGAGCGCCGAGCCGGCGCCGCTGATCGAGGCGAAGATGCTGAGCGCGCGGGCCCGCTGGCGGCCTTCGGGGAAGCTGGTGGCGATCAGCGCGAGGGTGCTGGGCGCGGCCAGCGCGGCGGCCACGCCCTGGGCGGTACGGGCGAAGAGCAGCCAGCCGCCGCCGGGCGCGACACCGGCGAGGAGGGAGGCGGCGGTGAAGGCGAGCACGCCGGCGACGAGGGCGCGGCGGCGGCCTATGCGGTCGCCTATGCGGCTGCCGAGGAGCAGCAGGCCGCCGAAGGCGAGCGTGTAGAGGTTGAGGATCCAGGACATCCGGGTCGAGGAGAAGCCGAGGTCGACCGCGATGTCGGGCAGTGCGACGTTCACGACCGTGGCGTCGACCAGGAACATCAGCTGGGTGGCGACGATCGCGGTGAGCGCGAGCCCCGGACGGGAGCCGCGGGAGCCGCGGGGGCCGCGGCTGCGTCCGCGGGCGTCGTGGCCCGTGGGCGTGCGCAGGGATGTGGACACAGAAGTGCCTCCGACGGAGAATGAAGTGGAGGGTAGCTCCGCTTCACTATACGGAGGATGCCTCCGTTTTCGCAATGGCATTCTGGGCTGCAGCGGAGACGACGAAGGGTGGTGCCATGGCGACGGCGCAGGGCCGGCCGATGCGCGCGGACGCGCGCCGCAACTACGAACGCCTGCTCAACGAGGCCGCGGCGGCCTTCCGCGAGCGCGGCGCGGACGCCTCGCTGGAGGAGATCGCGCGCCGCGCGGGCGTCGGCATCGGCACGCTGTACCGGCACTTCCCGGACCGCTTCGCGCTCATGGGCGGGGTCTTCCAGACCCAGGTCGACGTGCTGGACGCCGCGGCCCGGATGCTGACCGCGGAGGCGGGCAGGACGCCGATGGACGTGCTGGCGGCGTGGCTGCGGCGGTACGTGGACGTGGCCAACACGATCCGCGGGGTCGCCGCGACGCTGATGGACGAGGGCCTGATGCTCGACTGCAAGAAGCAGCTGCGGGACACCGTCGAGCTGCTGGCCGCCCGCGCGCGGGAGTCCGGCGAGCTGCGCGCGGACGTCGTCCCGGAGGACATCCTGCGGCTGACGAGCGCGATCGCGTACGCGGCGGAGAAGGCGTCGGCGAAGAACCCGGACGACACCGGAGTGACCGACCGCCTGCTGAACCTGGCCCTCGACGGCCTGCGCACGCGTTCCGCCTGACGGCGGCGGCCGGGAGGCCGGTCGCTACGGCGCGGTCGGCGCCGGCCACGTGCGGCGGCGGACCGAGGCTGTGCCCGCTCCGGGCGGCGACGGGCCGAGACCACGTGCGGCGGTGGGCCGAGACTCTGCGCACCACGGGCGGACGACGGATCGATACCCGTGCGGCGACGGGCCGAGACCACGCCCGCGCCGATCTCCCGCTACGCAAGGTCGAGCGCCGGCGCGACGCCTCCCGGGCGGCGGCCCCGCCGAGGCGACCGCCCGGCGCCCGGCGCTACGTCCCGGGGGCCCGCCGGGCCCTACCTCGCCAGTCCGCCGCGGGCCGCACCCCGACGACCCGGGCGC
>NZ_BAAAPF010000516.1:0-3013 GCF_039531005.1 Streptomyces synnematoformans | reverse complement strand
CCCGGCGGGTCCCGGGGCGCAGGCCCGCGGGGTTCGGGGCGCAGCCCCGCGGGGTCCCGGGCGCAGCACCGCGGGGTTCGGGGACGCAGGCCCCGGCGGGTCCCGGGGCGCAGGCCCGCGGGGTTCGGGGCGCAGCCCCGCGGGGTTCGGGGGCGCAGCCCCCGGCGGGTCTCGGGGCGCAGCCCCGAGTTTCGGGAAGGGGCGGGTACGGGAACCCTCCACCCGGCCTACGCCACCGGCGCCCCCGGCCCCGGCGGGGTCCCCGCGAGGACACTTAATCCGATACCGGGGGAAACCGGACTCCTCGCCGCGACTGGACTAGACCTCTCGCCTCTTTACACGCGAGACTGTCCCCCGTGAGACACGTCATCGCCCTCGATGTGGGCGGCACCGGCATGAAAGCCGCCCTCGTCGGGGCCGACGGCGCGCTGCTGCACGAGACCCGCCGGGCCACCCCGCGGGACGCCGGGCCCGACGCCGTCGTCGCCGCCGTGCTGGACTTCGCCGGCGAACTGCGGGACACCGGCGTGCGGAGGTACGGCGAGCCGGCCGTCGCCGCCGGCGTCGCGGTGCCCGGGATCGTGGACGACGCGGCCGGCGTCGCGGTGTTCGCGGCGAACCTCGGCTGGCGTGACGTGCCGTTCCGCCGCCTCCTCGGCGAGCGCCTCTCCTGCCCCGTCGCCGTCGGCCACGACCTGCGCACCGGCGGGCTGGCCGAGGGCCGGCTCGGGGCGGCACGCGCGGTGGACCGGTTCCTGTTCGTCGCGCTCGGCACCGGGATCGCCGCCGCCATCGGCATCGACGGCCGCATCGAGCCCGGTGCGCACGGCTCCGCCGGCGAGATCGGCCACATCGTCGTACGGGCCGACGGGCCGCCCTGCGGCTGCGGGCAGCGCGGCTGCCTGGAGCGGCTGGCGTCCGCGTCGGCCGTCGGCGAGGCCTGGGCGACGGCCTGCCGCGACCCCGGCGCGACGGCCGCGGACTGCGCGAAGGCCGTGGAGTCCGGCGACCCGCTGGCCGAGGCCGTCTGGCAGGACGCCGTCGACGCCCTCGCCGGCGGCCTGGTCACCGGCCTCACCCTGCTCGACCCCCGCCGGATCGTCGTCGGCGGCGGCCTCGCCGAGGCCGGCGACACGCTCTTCGTACCGCTGACGCGCGCCGTCCGGGCGCGCGTGACGTTCCAGACAACTCCCCAGATCGTCCCGGCGGAGCTGGGAGACGCCGCCGCCTGCCTGGGCGCCGGGCAGCTCGCCTGGGACCTACTCGCCACGGAGGTAACCGCCTGATGCGGGATTCGATGCGGGATGCGCCGCGGCAGGGCCGCACGGTGCTCACCGGAGCCCGGGTGGTCCAGCCGGCCGGCACCGTCGAGGACGCCCGGCTCACGGTCGAGGACGGCCGGGTCGCCTCGGTGGCACCCCGGGACGCCGCCGCGGGCCGGCGGGACGACCCCGCGGCCCCCCGGGACGGCGGCGAGCCCGCCGGCACCGACCTCCGCGGCCACTGGATCGTCCCCGGCTTCGTCGACATCCACGTCCACGGCGGCGGCGGCGCGTCCTTCTCCGGCGGCACCCACGAGCAGGCCCGCACCGTCATCGACACCCACCGCGGCCACGGCACCACCACCATGCTCGCCTCCACCGTCACCGGCGACCTGGACGACCTCGCCCGGCAGGCCGGCGTCCTGGCCGAGCTGGCCGAGGACGGCGAGCTGGCCGGCATCCACTTCGAGGGCCCGTTCATCTCCCCGCACCGCTGCGGCGCCCACCAGCCGTCGCTGCTGCGCGACCCCGAGCCCGCCGACGTGCGCAAGCTCGTCGAGGCCGGCCGCGGGCAGACCCGGATGCTCACGCTGGCGCCCGAGCTGCCGGGCGGCCTGGACTCCGTACGCCTCCTCGCCGACAGCGGCGTCCTCGCCGCCGTGGGCCACACCGACTCCTCCTACGACGCCGTGCGCGACGCCATCGAGGCCGGCGCCACCGTCGCCACCCACCTGTTCAACGCCATGCCCGTGCTCGCCCACCGCGCGCCCGGGCCGGTCGCCGCGCTGCTGGAGGACGAGCGGATCACCGTCGAGCTGATCGACGACGGCGTGCACCTGCACCCGGCGGTGCTGCGGCTGGCGTTCCGGCACGCCGGGCGCGGCCGGATCGCGTTCATCACGGACGCGATGGGCGCCGCCGGCATGGGCGACGGCCGCTACCCGCTCGGGCCGCTGGAGGTCGACGTGCGGGACGGGGTGGCCCGGCTGGTCGACGGCGGGTCGATCGCCGGCTCCACGCTGACGCTGGACACCGCGTTCCGCCGGGCGGCCACCGTCGACGGGCTGCCGGTCGCGGACGTCGTGGACGCCCTGTCGGCGACGCCGGCGCGGCTGCTGGGCGCGTACGACCGGATCGGGTCGCTGGAGCCCGGGAAGGACGCGGACCTCGTCGTGCTGGACGACGACTTCGCCCTCGCCGGGGTCATGCGCAAGGGTGCGTGGATCATCGAGCCGGGCGGCTGACGCACGCCGTCGGCGGCGCCGTCGACGGCGCGTGCTGTCGACGGCGCCCGAGCCCCATGGCAGGATTTTTCGCGCGTATGTTCCTCACGGTCACACTCAACACCGCACTCGACGTCACGTACCGGGTGCCGCGGCTGCGTGCCCACGAGTCGCACCGGATCACCGACGTCACCGAGCGGCCCGGCGGCAAGGGCCTCAACGTGGCCCGGGTGCTCGCCGCGCTCGGCCACCCGGTGACCGCCACCGGCTTCGCCGGCGGTCCCACGGGCGCACACGTGCGCGCGCTGCTGGCCGCCGCGGCCGGGCCGCTCACCGACGCGCTGGTGGACGTCGCGGGCAACACGCGGCGCACGGTCGCGGTCGTGGACGGCAGCACCGGCGACACCACGCAGCTCAACGAGGCGGGGCCGGAGGTCACCGCCGCGGAGTGGGCGGCGTTCCTCGACGCGTACTGGGCGCCGCCGGCATGGGCGACGGCCGCTACCCGCTCGGGCCGCTGGAGGTCGA
>NZ_BAAAPF010000515.1:0-3034 GCF_039531005.1 Streptomyces synnematoformans | reverse complement strand
CCGCCGCGCCGTTGCGCGTGCCCGGCCATGTGCCGGGCGGCGTCTCCGCGGCGCCGCACGCGCCGGGTGCCGGCCCGCCCGCGGCCCCCGCGGATGCGGGGCCCGCGGAGGCGGTTCCCGTGCGGATCTACGGGCGGCACGCCGTCGTCGGGCCGCTCCCCGACCCCGGAGCCCGCGGGTGCGTGCGGTGTCTGGAGCGGCGGTGGCAGGCCGCGCGGTCGCGGCAGCTGCGGGAGGCCGTCGAGCTGGGGGGCGGTACGGCCGCGGCGGGGGCGCCGCCGCAGTGGACGCCGTTCGCCGCCGCGGCGCTCGCCGCCGCCGTCGCCGGCGCCGTGGCCGACGACCGGGGGCGGACCGTGGCCGGGGCCGTGTCTGCCGACGGGGCCTCGGCCTCCGCCGCCGGGGCCGGGTGCGTCGACGGGGCCTCGGCCTCCGCCGCCGGGGCCGGGTCTGTCGACTGGGCCCCCGCTTCCGCCGTCCGGGCCGGGTCCGTCGACGGGGCCACCGCCGCCGGCGCCGTGGCCGACGACCGGTCCACCGCCTCCACCGCCCTCTTCCGCGACGTCTACCAGCTCGACCTCGCCGACCTCACCGTCCGCCGCTACCCCCTCGTCCCCGACCCCGAGTGCCCCGTCTGCGGACCCGACGAGCACGACGCCGCCGACTCCGCCGTCGTCGCCCTCGACCCGTCGCCCAAGCACCGCCCCGGCGCCTTCCGCACCCGCCCGCTGGCGGACTACGACCTGCCCACCGAGGCGTTCGCCAACCCCGTCTGCGGCGCCCTCGGCCCCACCGTCGTCCTCGACGTCTCCTCCACCTCCACCTCCGCCACCATCGGCTGCTTCTCGCTCCGCTCCGGCGACTACCTCCGCGAGACCTTCTGGGGCGGCCACGCCGACACCTTCCGCGACAGCCTGCGCATCGGCGTCCTGGAAGGCCTGGAGCGCTACGCCGGCATGCGCCCCCGCGCCCGCGCGACCACCGTGCGGGCCAGCCTCGACCAGCTCGTCGCCGACGGCCGCCCCGCCCTCGACCCCCGCCGCTGCGGGCTCTACGCGCCCGGCTTCCACCGCACCGAAGGCATCGCCCCGTTCACGCCCGAGCGCGAGATCTCCTGGGTGTGGGGCCACTCCCTCACCGACCGCCGCCCGCTGCTCGTGCCCGAGGTGCTGACGTACTACCACACGCCGGGCCTCGCCGACCGCTTCGTGCAGGAGAGCTCCAACGGCTGCGCCACCGGCGGCTCCGCCGCCGAGGCCGTCTACTACGGCCTCATGGAGGTCGTCGAGCGCGACGCGTTCCTCCTCGCCTGGTACGGGCAGCAGCCCCTGACCGAGCTGGACCCCGCCTCCGCCACCCGTCCCGCCACCCGGCAGATGGTGGCGCGACTGGAGATGTACGGCTACCGCGCCCGGTTCTTCGACGCCGCGCTGACGTTCCCCGTCCCCGTCATCACCGGCGTCGCCGAGCGGTACGACGGCGGGCCCGGACGGATGTGCTTCGGCGCCGGCGCCGGGCTGGACCCGGAGGCGGCGCTGGCCTCCGCGCTGGACGAGATCGCCACCGACGCCGTCAACCTCGCCGGCCGTACGGAGCGCGAGGAGGCCCGGCTGCGCGCGATGGCCGCCGACTTCGGGAAGGTCGCCGCCCTGCACGACCACCCGCTCGTCTACGGGCTCCCGGAGATGGCCCGCTACGCCGACTTCCTCCTGCGGCCCCGGCAGCGCCCCGTCCCCCTGCGCGAGCGGTACGGCGCCGGGCGCACCCTGCCCGTCTCCGACGACCTCGCCGACGACGCCGCGGCGTGCGTGGCGGCGGTCGCCGAGTCCGGGTTCGAGGTGATCGCCGTCGACCAGACCCTGCCCGAGCAGCGCGCGCTGGGGCTGTGGACGGTCAGCGTGATCGTGCCGGGGCTGCTGCCCATCGACTTCGGCTGGTCGCGGCAGCGCGCGTTGGGGATGTCCCGGCTGCGCACCGGGCTGCGCGAGGCCGGCCTGCGCGACCACGACCTCGCCGACGCCGAGCTGAACCCGGCACCGCACCCGTTCCCCTGACCCACCCGACGCACCCGACGCACCCGACCCCCCTGACCCGCCCGACCCGCGAAGCCACCACCCGCAGAAGGAGCAGACGATGGGATACGCCCACGGATACGCGACCGCGATCATGCATCGCGGCCGCGTGCCGATGGAGCCGGTGGACTTCGTGCCCGACTGGGCGGACGGTCCGCGCAAGACCAAGCACTACCCGGGCACGGACCGCCTGCCGCTGCCCGCCGGCCCCGCGTACCCGGCGAACGCCACCGTCGAGCGGGGGCTGCTGCACCCGGCGGACGGCGCCGGGCCCGCGTTCGACCTCGGGCTCCTCGGCGGGCTGCTGCGGGACTCGTACGGGCTGGTGGGCCGGCGCCTCGGCGTGCAGGCCAACACCGACCTGAACGCCCTGCCGTTCTACCCGCTCGCGAACTGGTCCCGCGGCACCGCCTCCGGCGGCGGTCTCTACCCTGTCTCCGTCTACTGGGTCAACGGCGCCTCCGCGCCCGTACCGCCCGGCGTGCACTACTACTCCGCCCGCCACCACGCCCTGCGCCGGCTGCTGACCGGCGACGTCTCGGGAGCGGTGCGCGAGGCGCTGGGGGAGGGGGCGCCGGGGCCGGAGACGGACCAGTTCCTGGTGCTGGGCGTGAAGTACTGGCAGAACTCCTTCAAGTACAACAGCTTCTCCTTCCACGCCGTGAGCATGGACGTGGGCGCGCTGCTGGGCACCTGGCGGACGTGGGCCGCGGCGCGGGGGACGGCGCTGGAGCCGGCGCTGTGGTTCGACGAGGAGCGGCTGGCGCGGCTGCTGGGGGTCGCGGGCGAGGAGGAGGGGATCTTCGCGGTCGTGCCGCTGCCGTGGGCGGGGCACGCGTGCGCGGCGCGGCCAGGGGAGCGGGCGGGGACGGGCCCCGCGCACGGGACCGAGGCCGGGAACGACGTCGGGGACGGCTCCGGCGCAGCGCGCACGGCGACCGGGAACGGTGTCGCGGTCGGCG
>NZ_BAAAPF010000514.1:0-3045 GCF_039531005.1 Streptomyces synnematoformans | reverse complement strand
GCTGAACGCGCTGCGCCTGCCGGCGGGGGGCGGTGCGGCGGCGGAGCCGGGCGCGGGACCGGCGCCGGGGCCGCGGCGGCGACCGGGGGCGCGGAGGAGTGCGGGACGGCGTCCGCGAGCGGCTGTGCCGTTGTCTGTGCGGGGGTCTGTGCCGGGGTCTGTGCCGGGGCCGGGGCCGGGGCCTGGGCCTGCGGCTGTGCCGGCGCCTGCGGCTGTGCCGGGGCGGGGTCCGGGGCCGGGGCCTGCTCGGGGCCGTCGTCCGCGGTGATCGAACGGACGGCGCCCTGCAGTTGCTCCTCGGAGACCGGGACCACCTGCGACGGGATGCAGGCGGCGTGGGCGAAGGCGAGCACCGCGGTCTCCTCGCCCACGAAGAGCACGGTGCTCGTCTGCTCCTGCGCGGAGTCGCCGGGGGCGCGGCAGGAGGTGCAGTCGTACGCGCCGGGGGCGGACTCCCCGGCGACGAGCCGGTCCGCCTCCTCGTCGCCGATCTCGGCGCGTACGGCGTCGCTCACTTCGAGCATGCGGGGCACGAGTCGCTCCTCGGTGTCGTGGTGCTGGTTCATCTGGGCACAACGGGCGACCTGTGTGCGGAGTCACGCCTCGGGCGGCGATTGCCGGAACGGTGCGTACGGACGGTAGGGAGTTGGTCGGAAATTCTCACCGTGGGTCAACTGATGTACGAATCACGGCCGTTGGTGCCGTGAGGCGAGCCACAGCGCGGCCGGAGATTTGCCGGAGAAAGCATGATTTGACCGGCGCGACGACCTGTCCGGTATTGATCGATACCCGTGGTAACCCCCAACTGGCCTCGAATGATGGGGTCTTGGTTGATTACGCCCGACAAGGCTGCCTAGATTCGGCCGCCGCGTGCACCGAGCACCGCCCGGGCAGGGGACCCGGGGCCACCGAGAGGAACGTATGCCTTTCCCGAAGGGCGACATACGCGCCACCCGCAGTGACCGTACGACCAGTGAGGCAGGCACCACCATCAGCACCAGCAGGACACGCAGGAACGCCGCCGTCGTCACCGGAGCCGCCGCGCTCCTCACCCCCCTCGCGCTCCTCGCCACCGCCGCGCCGGCGGGCGCCGCGGACAGCGGGGTGTGGGACCGCATCGCCCAGTGCGAGAGCGGCGGCGACTGGTCCATCAACACCGGCAACGGCTACTACGGCGGACTCCAGTTCGCCGCCTCCACCTGGGAGGCCTACGGCGGCACCGCCTACGCCCCCACCGCGGACCGGGCGAGCCGGGAACAGCAGATCGCGGTCGCCACCAAGGTGCAGGCCGCGCAGGGGTGGGGCGCCTGGCCGCACTGCTCCGTCCAGGCCGGCGCCGCCGGCGAAGCGCCCGCGGTGAACGCCCCCGCGACCGGGGAGCCGTCGGCGCCGGCGGAGCGCACGGAGCCGCGGGCGGACCGCGACCAGGGGCAGCGGCAGCCGCTGCGGCGCGGCGACGGCAACTACACCGTCAGGGCCGGCGACACGCTCAGCCGCATCGCCGCCGCGCACGGCACCCCGTGGCGCGAGGTCTACGAGGCCAACCGCGACGTCATCGGCGGCGACCCGGACGTCATCCTGCCGGGCCAGCGCCTGCACGTCTGACGCGCCACGGCGCCCCTGTCTCGGCGGGCTCGCCGCTGAACACCACGTTGCCGCGACGGAGTTCGTGCACCACCGTCGCCGCGGCCACCAGGCCGGGCGGCAGACTCTGCTCCGCGACGACGACGGTGGCGGCGAGCCCGCCGAGCAGTTCGTACGTACGGGCCGCCACCGCGGCCGACATCCCCTGGCCCGGCTCGTCGAGCAGGACGAGCCGGGCGGGGGACAGCAGCGCCCGGGCGACCGCCAGCACCCGTTGCTCGCCGCCCGAGAGCGTGCCCGCGCGGCGCGCCAGCAGCCGCGCCAGCTCCGGATACGCCGCCAGCGCGGGGCCGGCGTCGCCGCCGGGGGCCGCGAGCCGCAGGTTCTCCGCGACCGTCAGCGAGCCGAACACCGCGCGCACCTCGGGCGTCAGCGACAGCCCGCGGCGGGCGCGGGCGTACGCGGGCGTCCGCGTGACGTCCTCGCCGCGCCACACCACGCGGCCCGCGGCCAGCGGCACGGTCCCGGCGAGGGCGCGCAGCGCGGTCGTCCGGCCGGAGCCGTTGCGGCCGAGCAGCACCGTGAGCCGGCCGGCGGGCACGGCGAGGTCGACGCCGTGCAGGGCCTCCAGCGGGCCGTAGCGGACGCGGGCGCGGTGCAGGGCGATCTCGATGCTCACGGCGCCTCCGCGGGCGCCGTGCCGGTCGCCGCGAGCACGTGGGCGGCGGTGCCGGAGGCGGCGATGCGGCCGGCGGACATCGCGTAGACGGTGTCGGCGAGTTCGCCGACGAGTTCGAGGTCGTGCTCGACGACGAGCAGGGCCGTGCCGTCCGCGGCGAGGGCGCGCAGGATGCGGACGAGCGCGGCGGTCTCGGCGAGGTCGAGGCCGGCGGCCGGTTCGTCGAGGAGCAGCACGCGGGGACCGCCGGCGAGCGCGCGGCCGAGTTCGACGCGGCGCAGGGTGCCGGTGGGCAGGTCCGCGGCGGGGGCGTCGCGCAGCGGCCCGTCGAGGCCGAGCAGCCGCAGCACCCGGCCGGAGGCCGCGGGGTCGCGGACGCGCCCCTGCTCGGCGCCGACGCCGACGTTCTCGGCGACGGTGAGGGAGGGGAAGACGGCCGGCTGCTGGAACGTCCGCGCCAGCCCGAGCCGGGTTCGCGCGTGCGCACTGCGCCGGGTCACGTCCCGCCCTCCGAGCACGACGCGCCCGGCCCGGGGCCGCAGCGTCCCGGCGAGACAGTGGAACAGGGTGGACTTGCCGGCCCCGTTGGGCCCGACGAGGGCGGTGACCCGCCCGGGGACGACGCGGATGTCGACGCCGGAGAGCACGGAGAAGTCCCCGTACGAGACGGATACGCCCTGCGCGACGAGCACGGGGTCGCCTGCGGCGGGCCCTCCGGGCCCGCGGAGGCCGCCGCCGGCGGGCGAACCGGCCGCCGCGGGGCCCCGGGCGGCGGGCGGGGT
>NZ_BAAAPF010000513.1:0-3059 GCF_039531005.1 Streptomyces synnematoformans | reverse complement strand
GCGGCGGAGCGGTCGATCCCGCGGATCGCGCCGGTGCCGCTGACGCGGTCGCTCGCGGGGGCCGTGGCCGCGGCGCCGGAGGCGGACGTGCTGCTGTGGCCGGACACGTTCACGAACTACCTGTCGCCGGAGGCGGGTTCGGCGGCCGTACGGGTGCTGCGGGCGGCCGGACTGCGGGTGGGGCTGCCGCCGGCGGCGGGGAAGGTGTGCTGCGGGCTGACGTACGTCTCGACGGGACAGCTGGACCAGGCCCGCCGGGTGATGCGGCGCACGCTGGACGCGCTGGAGCCGGCGGGCGAAGCCGGAGACGGGGGCGGAGACGGAGACGGGGGCGGGGGCGCCGCGCCGCCCCTCGTCGTACTCGAACCGCCGTGCGCCGCCGCCCTCAAGACCGACCTCGTCGAGCTGCTGCCCGACGACGCCCGCGCCCCCCGCGTCGCCGCCCGCGTCCGCACCCTCGCCGAAGCCCTCGAAACCGCCGCCCCCGACTGGACCCCGCCCCGCCTCGACCGCCCCGTCACCGGCCAGACGCACTGCCACCAGCACGCGATCCTCGGCGACGCCGCCGAGCGCCGCCTGATGGCGAAGGCCGGCCTGGACGGGCAGCTCGCCGCCGGCTGCTGCGGCCTGGCGGGCAACTTCGGCTTCGAACGCGGCCACTACGAGGTCTCCGCGGCCTGCGCCGAGGACCAGCTGCTCCCGGCGGTACGCGACGCACCCGACGCCGCCGCCGTCGTGGCCGACGGCTACTCGTGCCGCACGCAGCTCGACCAGCTCGCGGGCGTCCGCGCCCGCCACCTGGCGGAGCTGCTGGCGGAGGGGCTGCCGGAGGAGGGGCTGCCGGAGGAGGGGTGAGCAGCAAATAATCCGGCAAGCATGCTTGCTTGTTTTCCCGCCCGCTGCCACCCTACTGCGCAGTAGCCACGAGGGGAGCGCACCATGGCGGGCCCGGAGATCACCTCACTGCTCGACGACCTCCGCGACGAGAGCGCCGCGCTGGACGACCTCGTCGCCGGGCTGCCGCCGGAGCGGTGGGCGCTGGACACGCCCGCCGCCGGGTGGACCGTCGCGCACCAGATCGCCCACCTCGCCTGGACCGACCGCGCCGCGCTCGCCGCCGCCGCCGACCCGGAGGAGTTCCGGCGGCTGCTCGCGCGGGCGCAGGAGGCGCCGTACGGGTTCGTGGACGAGGGCGCCGCGCGCGGTGCCGCGCAGCCGCCCGGCCTGCTGCTCGACCGCTGGCGGCAGGGGCGCGAGGAACTGCGGCGCGTGCTGCTGGCGCAGCCGGCGGGGGTGCGGATGCCGTGGTTCGGGCCGGCGATGAGCGTCGGGGGCGTCGCGTCGGGGCGGCTGATGGAGACGTGGGCGCACGGGCAGGACGTCGCCGACGCGCTCGGCGTGCGGCGGGCGCCCACCGCGCGGCTGCGCCATGTGGCCCGTATCGGCGTACGGACGCGGGACTTCGCGTACGCCGCCAACCGGCTCGCGCCGCCCGCAGCCGCGTTCCGCGTCGAGCTGACCCCGCCCGGCGGCGGGGAGACCTGGGCGTACGGGCCCGAGGACGCCGCCGAGCGCGTCACCGGGCCCGCGCTCGACTTCTGCCTCCTGGTCACCCAGCGCGTGCACCGCGCCGACACCGCGCTCGTCGCCGAGGGGGCGGAGGCGGAGCGCTGGCTGGGCCTCGCCCAGGCGTTCGCCGGCCCGCCGGGCGGCGGGCGGGAGCGGGCCGCGGACGGCGCCGCGGAGGGCCGCCCGTGACCCTCCGCGTCGGCAACGCCTCCGGCTTCTACGGCGACCGCTTCGCCGCCGTCCGCGACATGCTCACCGGCGGCGAACTCGACGTCCTCACCGGCGACTACCTCGCCGAGCTGACCATGCTCATCCTCGCCCGCGACCGCCTCAAGGACCCCGCCGCCGGCTACGCCGGGACCTTCCTGCGCCAGCTCGAAGAGGGCCTCGGCCTCGCCCGCGACCGCGGCGTCGCCCTCGTCGTCAACGCCGGCGGCGGCAACCCCGCGGGACTCGTCGCCGCCGCCCGCGAGCAGGCCGAGCGCGTCGGCGTGCCCGCCCGCGTCGCCCACGTCGAGGGCGACGACCTCACCGCGCGCGGCACGTGGGACGGCGCCCTCGCCGCCCACGCCTACCTCGGCGGCGCCGGCATCGCCGCCTGCCTGCGCGCCGGCGCCGACGTCGTCGTCACCGGCCGCGTCACCGACGCCGCGCTCGTCACCGGCGCCGCCCAGGCCCACTACGGCTGGGCCGCCCCCGACCCCGCCGACCCGACCCGCCCCGACGACCACGACCTCGACGCCCTGGCCGGCGCGGTCGTCGCCGGCCACGTGCTGGAGTGCGGCACCCAGGCCACCGGCGGCAACTACGCCTTCTTCACCGAGCACGACGTCCGCCACCCCGGCTTCCCCCTCGCCGAGATCGAGCCCGACGGCAGCGCCGTCATCACCAAGCACCCCGGCACCGGCGGCGCCGTCACCGTCGAGACCGTCACCGCCCAGCTCCTCTACGAGACCGCGGGCCCCCGCTACGCCGGCCCCGACGTCACCGCCCGCCTCGACTCCGTACGCCTCGACCCCGAAGGACCGGACCGCGTCCGCGTCACCGGCGTACGCGGCGAGCCCCCGCCGCCCGAGGCCAAGGTCGGCCTCACCCGACTCGGCGGCTTCCGCAACGAGGTCGTCTTCGTCCTCACCGGCCTCGACATCGACGCCAAGGCCGCCCTCGTCCGCGCCCAGATGGCCCCCGCCCTCGACGGCGTCGCCGACGTCCGCTGGACCCTCGCCCGCACCGACCGCCCCGACGCCGACGTGCAGGAGGAGGCGTCCGCGCTGCTGCGCCTCACCGTCCGGGACACCGACGAGGCCGCCGTCGGCCGCGCCGTCAGCGGCGCCGCCGTCGAACTGGCCCTCGCCAGCATCCCCGGCTTCCACGTCACCGCCCCGCCCGGCAGGGCGCAGCCGTACGGCGTCTTCGCGGCCGCGTACGTCCCCGCCGCCGACGTCCCCCACACCGCCGTCCTGCCCGACGGCACCCGCGTTCCCGTCGCC
>NZ_BAAAPF010000512.1:0-3059 GCF_039531005.1 Streptomyces synnematoformans | reverse complement strand
CGCCGCCGGCCTGGCCGTGCTGCTCGGCGCCCTGCTCCCCGCCGTGGCCGCGCTGGCGGCGGCCGTCGTCGGCCGGATATCCGACGCGCACGGGCGCCGCCCCCGGCTCGCCGCCGGGTACCTGACCGGCGCCGCCGGCAGCGCGGGCGTCGTCGCCGCCGCGGTCGCCGGCAGCTCCGCGCTGCTGTTCGCGGCGATGGTCGTGTACGGCGCGGGCACCGCCACGAACCTCCTCGCCCGCTACGCCGGCGCCGATCTGGCGGCGCCCGCGTACCGTGCCCGCGCCGTGTCCACGGTGCTGGTCGCGACCACGCTGGGCGGGGTGGCCGGCCCCAACCTCGCCGTGCCCGCGGGCGATCTGGGCGCCGCGCTCGGCGTCCCCCGGCTGTCCGGGCTGTTCCTCGTCTCGGCCGCCGCGTACGGGGCCGCCGCCCTGGTGCTGGCGGTGTGGCTCCGCCCCGACCCGCTGCTGCTCGCGCGCGAACTCGACGAGGCCGAGCGCGCCGCGGAGCGGTCAGCGTCCACGTCCGCGGCGGCCGGGAGAGCCGGAGGGACGGGGAAGGCCGCGGACGCCGGGGCGGCGCCGCCGGACCGACGGCCCGGCCGGGGGGTGCTGCCGGGGGCGCTGGTCATGGTGGTCACCCAGCTGGTCATGGTCGCGATCATGACGATGACGCCGGTCCACATGCATGCACACGGCCACGGCACCGCCGCCTCCGGCCTGGTCATAGCGGTCCACATCGGCGCGATGTACCTGCCGGCGCCGCTGTCCGGCTGGCTGGTGGACCGGCGCGGCGCGCTCCCGGTCGCCGTCGGCGCGGGGCTGGCGATGCTGGCCGCGGGGGTGGTCGCCGCCACGACCGCGGAGTCCACCGCGGTGTTCGCGGTGGCCCTCGGGCTGCTGGGCGTGGGCTGGTCCCTGGGGCTCGTGAGCGGTACGACGATGGTCACCCACGCCGTGCCGCCGGCCACCCGGGCCCGTACCCAGGGCCTGGTCGACGTCGCGATCTCGGCCGCGGGCGCCGGGGGCGGCCTGGCCTCCGGCGCGGTGGTCGCCACCGCCGGCTATCCGCTGCTGACGGTCGGCGGCGGCGTCCTCGCGCTGGCCGTCGTGCCCGCGGCCGTCGCCGCGGCGGGCGTCAGCCGACGTTGACGCCGTAGTCGGTGGCGATGCCGTGCAGCCCCGAGGCGTACCCCTGGCCCACGGCGCGGAACTTCCACTCGCCGCCGCGGCGGTACAGCTCGCCGAAGACCATCGCGGTCTCGGTCGAGGCGTCCTCGCTCAGGTCGAAGCGGACCAGCTCGACGCCGTCGCTCTGGTTGACGACCCGGATGAACGCGTTGCTGACCTGGCCGAAATTCTGCCCGCGCACGTCCGCGTCGTGGATGGAGACCGGGAAGACGATCTTCTCGACCTCCGTCGGGACCATGCTG
The DNA here is from genome assembly GCF_039531005.1 of Streptomyces synnematoformans. Taxonomy (NCBI): domain Bacteria; kingdom Bacillati; phylum Actinomycetota; class Actinomycetes; order Kitasatosporales; family Streptomycetaceae; genus Streptomyces; species Streptomyces synnematoformans. The sequence continues at coordinate 1,625 of NZ_BAAAPF010000512.1, read as the reverse complement.
AGGTCCACGGTGAGGGACTCGTCGTCGCCCTCGCCCTCGCCGGTGAGGTTGTCGCCGGTGTGCTCGACCGAACCGTCGGGGCTGGTGAGGTTGTTGTAGAAGATGAAGTGCAGGTCGGACAGCACCTTCCCGGACGCGCCGCACATCAGGGCCGAGGCGTCCAGGTCGTGGGGCGCGCCCGTCGTGGTGCGCACATCCCAGCCGAGCCCCACGGTCACGGCCGTCAGCCCCGGTGCCTCCTTGCTCAGCGAGACGTTGCCGCCCTTGGCCAGGGAAACTCCCACGATCACCCCTCCACCTCTCGTGTCCCCTGGCCACCCTACAGGCGCCCGGCGGCGGGCCGGAGGTCTTCGGCCGTACGCCGTACGTCAACTGCGGGCCCGCTGGGTGACGGCGATACAGGCGAGGACGACCACCGCGGTGACCGGGGCGAGCGGGGCCAGATCCTCGCCCATGAGCAGCACGGCCCAGACCAGGGTGAGCAGCGGCTGGGCGAGCTGGATCTGGCTCGCCCGCGGCACCCCGACGGCGGCCATGCCGCGGTACCACACGACGAACCCGCCGAACTGCGACACCGCCGCGATGTACGCCATGCCCGCCGCCGCCTCCGCCGTCAGCCGGACCGGCTCCCGGGGCAGCGCCAGCGCGGTGACGAGCGCGGAGACCGGCAGGGCGGCGACGCAGCCCCAGGCGATGACCTGCCAGCCCGGCATGCGCGCGGCGAGCCGGCCGCCCTGGGCGTAGCCCGCCGCGCACAGCAGCAGCGCACCGAAGAGGTAGAGGTCCCCGGTGCCCGGCAGGCCGCGGCTCTGGCCGAGGGTGAAGGCGAGCACCGCGAGCGCGCCGGCGCCGGCGGCGGTCCAGAACGTACGCGACGGGCGCCGGCCGGTGAGCGCGGCCGAGCAGGCGGCGGTGGCCAGCGGGAGCACGCCGATGACGACGGCGGAGTGGGCGGTGGTGGAGGTCTGCAGCGCCAGGGTGGTCAGCAGCGGGAAGCCGACGACGCAGCCGGCGGCCACGGTCAGGAGCCCGGCCCGGTCCCGCCGGGCCGGGACGGGCACGCGGGCGGCGCGGAGGCAGCCCGCCGCGAGCAGGCCGGCCAGCAGTCCGCGTACGCCGGTCGCCGTCCACGGGCCGAAGCCGTCCAGCGCCCGGACCGTGGCCGGGAAGCTGAGGGAGAAGGACACCACGCCGAGGGCGGCCAGGAGCGTACCGGTGCGCGCCGATATCACCCGCGGGCGAGTAACGCTATCTTGTGCTGTCATGAACGACGGTAGCAGTGTTGCCCAGTTGGTCGCGGCCCTGCGAGATGAGCTGAGCCGCTACTCTGAGGGTGAGAAGCTGCCCTCCAGCCGGGCGCTGGTGGCGCGCCACCGGGTGAGCCCCGTGACGGTCTCCCGGGCGATCGCCGCCCTGACCTCGGAGGGGCTGGTGACCGCCCGGCCGGGCGCCGGGGTGTTCAAGGCCCCCGCCGGCCGCACCGGGCGCCCCGCCCGTACGTTCGACGACCTCTCCTGGCAGGACGAGGCGCTGGCCGTGGGCCCGCCGCACGCCGGCACCGGCCCGCGCGCCGCCGACGCCGCCGGGGTGCTGGCCACGCTCTCCGCCCCGCCGCCGGAGGTGGC
>NZ_BAAAPF010000511.1:0-3061 GCF_039531005.1 Streptomyces synnematoformans | reverse complement strand
CTCGCGCTGGCCATCGCCGCGCTGGGCGCCACCGCCCTCGCGATGCTCGACCGCGGCGACCGCGACCAGGCCGCCTGCGCGGCCGGCGCGGATCTGCGCGGTGGGGCCGGGCCGGAGGGCGCGGGCTTCGCGCCGCGCGCGGAGCGCCACACGCGCTACGCGCGGCTGCCCGGCGTCGAGGCGGTGACGCCGGTGGTGGACTGGGACGTCACCGTCGGCACGTCGTTCGCGGGGCTGACGGCGCTGGACTCCGCGGAGGTGCTGCCGACGCTCCGTACGGACGCCGCCGCGGGCCCCGTGCCCGCCGTACGGGACGGGGCCGGCCTGCCCCACGACGCGCTCGCCGCGCTCGGCGGCACCCACCCGGCGCCGGCCCACGGGCTGCCGCTGCCCGGCCGCCCCGACACCCTCGGCATGCGCGTACGACTCGACGCCGACGGCCCCGGCACCGCCGAGCCGTTCACGCTCCTCGTCACCCTGGAGGACGCCGACGGCCTCGCGCACACCGTCTCCGGCACCCTGCCGCCCGCCGACGGCCGGGCGCACCGGATGAGCCTCCCGCTGGGCGCGTACCAGCACCCGCTGCGGCTCACCGGGCTCCAGCTGCACACCGAGGAGGAGACCGAGCAGCGCACGTACCGGCTGAGGATCGACGACTTCGCCGCCGCCCCGGACGGCGTCCGCTGGCGGGACCTCATCGGCGGCGAGCGCCCCGACCGCGGCCTCGCCGGCTGCCCGGGCCGCACGCCGGAGCCGACGCGGGGCTTGCCGCCGCGGGTCGCCACCGGGTTCGTCCTCTGTGACACCCGCGACAGCCCCGGCGCGCTCTTCGACGGCGTGCTGCGCGGCCCGGACACGTCGCAGCCTCCGAAGCTGCTGAGCTGGCAGCTCCAGCTGGGCCCGGCCGGCCAGGACACGCCGCGGCCCGTGCCCGTGCTCGCCACCGACGCGCTGCTCGACGCGGGCCAGGCGGAGGTGGGCGAGGCCCTGCGGGCCGACCTGCCGGGCGGTACGGAGCTGCGCGCGCAGGTCGTCGGCCGCGTCGCCGCCGTCCCCGGCACCGACCCGGAGCGGGGGCGGCTGCTCGTGGACACCCGGGTGCTGGCCGCGTACCTGGTACGGGCCGGGCTCGACCCGCCGGTGGAGAGCCACTGGTGGCTGGCGGCCCGCGGCGGTGCCGCCGAGGAGGCGGCTGCCGCGCGTACGGCCGTCGAGCGGCGGCCGGAGCTGGGCACGGCGCGCGACGTGCCGGGGGAGCGGGCGGAGCTGGCGGCGTCGCCGCTGCGCGAGGGCACGGACGGGGCGCTGGCGCTGTGCCTGATGCTGGCGCCGGTGGCGGCCGTCGTCGGCTTCGCGCTGCACAGCGCGCTGGCCGTACGCTCCCGGGCCCGGGAGTTCGCGCTGCTGCGGGCGCTGGGGGTGCGGGCGCGGCAGCTGACGGCGCTGCTGTGGACGGAGCAGCTGTGCCTCGCGGCGTTCGCCGCCGCCGTGGGCACGGCGACGGGCGTGGCGCTGGCCGCGGCGGTGGTGCCGGCGGTCACGGTCACCGAGACCGGGGGCGCGGTGCACCCGGAGTTGGCGGCGGCGGTGCCGTGGGCGCGGGTGGCGGCGGTGGCGGCGGCGGTGACGCTGCTGATCTGCCTGGCGGTCACGGTGACGGCGCGGGCGCTGGCGCGGACGGACCTGGCGCGGGTGCTGAGGGCGGGGGACGAGTGAGGGGGCGGGCGAGCGGGCGGTGGTGGCGCCGGGGGCGTGCGGCGCGTACGGAGCCGGTGCTCGGCCCGGTCCGTACGAAGACGGCATCCGGTGCGGCCGGTACGGCCGCTCCCGCCCGCACCGCCCGCACCGCCCGCGGCCCCCGCGGCTGGCGTGAGGCGCGCGCCGACCTGCCCGCCTTCGGCTGCCTCGGCGCGCTCGTCGCGCTGCTCGCCGCCGTCGCGACCGCCGCGCCCCCGCTGCTCGACCGGGCGGCCGGCCGGGCGCTCGTGGACCGGATCGCGGCCGAGCAGGACGCCCGGCCGCTGCTCACCCGCACCGTTTCGTTCGGGCAGCCGGTCACCGGGCTGCCGGGGGAGGAGCGGAGCAGCGTCGCCGACGACCTGACGTGGGCCGAGCAGGACCTGACCAACGCCGTGCCCGCCCCGCTCGACGGCCTTCTCGACGAGCCCGTGCACCACGTCCTCGTCCCCGCCGCCACCCTCGACGCCCCCCGCGGGGACGCCGCCCTGTCCCTGCTCCACACCGGCGAGGCGCCCGGCCCCGCCGGCTACGCCGCCGGCCGCCCGCCCCGCCACACCGGCCCGGACGGTCCCGTGGAGATCGCCGTCTCCACCCGCACCCGCGACGCGCTCGGCCTCCGCCTCGGCGCGCGGCTGCACCTGACTCCGTACCACTCCCAGCTCGACACGCCCGTCGTCGTCACCGGCTTCCTCCGCCCCGACCCCGGCGGCCCCCGCGGCCGGCTCTGGCGCGCCCACCCCCTCCTGGCCGTCCCGCTCCCTGCCGGCCGCGGGCCGGCCGAGGCGCAGGCGCTGATCGCCCCCGGCGCGCTCGACGCGCTCCTGGACCGCGGGCTGCCGACGATCACCGTCGAGTGGCGGCTCCGCCTGCAGCTGGGCGACGCCGCCGACGAGCGCGACGAGCGCGCCGCGGCCGCCGCCCGCTTCACCGGCGACGACGGCCGCGCCACGCTGATCCGCGCCCTGGCCGCATACGACACCGCCAGCGCCGACAACTTCTGCTTCAGCGCCGGCACCGCCTGCATCTACGGCTCCCACCCCGCCGAGCGCCCGGCCCGCACCGACGAGGTCCAGCCGCTCGTCCGCGACTTCGACGCCGCGTGGGACGAGGCCGCCCTCGTCGTCTCCTTCGCGCTCGCCTCCGTCGTCGGCGTCGGCCTGGCCGCCGCCTTCGTCACCGCCCGGCTCGCGGTGCGGTGGCGGCTCGGCCACCACCGGCAGCACCGCGCCCGCGGCGCCGCCGCGTTCGGCGTCGCGCTCACCCGCGCCGCGCACTACGCGCCCGTGGCGGGCGCGGGGCTGGCGGCGGGCCACGTCGGGGC
>NZ_BAAAPF010000510.1:0-3086 GCF_039531005.1 Streptomyces synnematoformans | reverse complement strand
CCCGTGCTGCCCGCCGGCGAGCAGCCACCGAGGCCACCGCGGCCGCCGCGCCGGTGGGGGCGCTCTTCGAGGCACAGGTGCGCCGGACCCCCGCGGCGCCCGCGCTGGTGTCGGGCGCCGCCACCGTGTCGTACGCGGCGCTCAACACCCGCGCCAACCGCCTCGCGCACGCGCTGACGGCCCGCGGGATCGGGGCGGAGGACGTCGTCGCCCTCGTCCTGCCGCGCTCCGTGGACCTCGTCGTCGCCGAACTCGCCGTGCTCAAGGCCGGCGCCGCCTACCTGCCCGTCGACCCCGGACACCCGCCCGCGCGGCGCGCGTTCATGCTCGCCGACGCCCGCCCCGCCCTGGTCGTGGACGACCCGGCCGCCCTCGCCGGGATGGCCGCCGGCCGGCCCGGCACCGACCCCGGCGTCCCCGTCGACCCGCGCCGCCCGGCGTACGTGATCTACACCTCGGGCTCCACCGGGCGCCCCAAGGGCGTCGTCGTGCCGCACACGGGCGTCGCGTCCCTCGTCGCGTTCCACACCGAGCGGCTGCGGATCACCCCCGGCAGCCGCTTCCCGCAGCTCGCCTCGCCCAGCTTCGACGCCTCCGCCTGGGAGACGTACGTCGCGCTGCTCACCGGCTCGGCGCTGGTGCTCGCCCCCGAGGACGACCCGCTGGCCGTCGTCACCGACCCCGGCTCCGGCCTCACCCACGCCTTCGTGCCGCCCTCCGCGCTCGACGTGGTGGCCGAGTCCGACAGCCCTGTGCGGACGCTCGTGTGCGGCGGCGAGCCGGTGCCGCCGGAGCTGGTCGCGCGGTGGGCCCCCGGCCGCCGGTTCATGAACGTCTACGGGCCCACCGAGGCCACCGCGATGGTGACCACCAGCCGCCCGCTCACCCCCGACGGCACCGCCCCGCCCATCGGGGAGCCGCACTCCGGCACCCGGGCGTACGTGCTCGACGGCGCGCTGCAGCCGGTGCCCGTGGGCGCGGCCGGCGAGCTGTACGTCGCCGGCGTGGCCCTCGCCCGCGGCTACCTGCGCCGGCCGGGGCTGACGGCGCTGCGGTTCGTGGCCGACCCGTACGGCCCGCCCGGGACGCGCATGTACCGGACCGGCGACGTGGTGCGCTGGCGCCCGGACGGGCAGCTCGACTACCTCGGCCGCGCCGACCGCCAGGTCAAGATCCGCGGCTTCCGCATCGAGCCGGGGGAGGTCGAGGCCGCGCTGCGCGCCTGCCCCGGCGTGGCCCGGGCCGCGGTCCTCGCCCGCCGCGACCCGCCGGGCGGCGACCTCCGGCTCGTCGCGTACGTCGTGGCGGACGAGGACGGGCTGCGCCCGGACGTGCTGCGCGAGCGCCTGCACGCGCGGCTGCCCGGCTTCATGGTGCCCGCGGCGTTCGTCATGCTCGGCGACCTGCCGCTGAACACCAGCGGGAAGATCGACCGCGCCGCGCTGCCCGCCCCCGGGCAGGACGGCGGCGAGGCCGTGGGCGCGCCGCCGCGCACGCCCCGCGAGCGGCTGCTCTGCGAGCTGGGCGCCGACGTGCTCGGCGTGCCGCACGTCGGCGCGGACACCGACTTCTTCGCCGCCGGCGGGCACTCGCTGCAGGCGATCCGCCTGGTGGCCCGGATCCGCACCGCCCTCGGCGCCGACCTCGCCCTCAGCACGCTGTTCGAGGCGCCCACCGCCGCCCGGCTCGCGGCCCGGCTGGACGGCGCGGACCCGGCCCGGCCGGCGCGGACCGCGGAGCCGCGGCCGGCGGCCGAGCCGGTGCCGCTGTCGTACGCGCAGCAGCGGCTGTGGTTCCTGCACCGCGCGGAGGGCCCCGGGGCCACGTACAACATCCCGCTCGTGCAGCGGTTCACCGGCGACGTCGACCGGGCCGCGCTGGCACGGGCGCTGGGCGACGTCGTGGCCCGGCACGAGACCCTGCGCACCGTCTTCCCCGACACCGGCGGCGAGCCGCGGCAGCGGGTCCTCGGCGCCGCCGCGGCCCGGCCCGCGCTGCCCGTCACCGAGGTGGCCGGCGCGGCGGAGCTGCGGCGCCGGCTGGCGGAGTCCGTACGCCACGCCTTCGACCTCGCCGTCGAACCGCCGCTGCGCGCCGAGCTGTTCGTGCGCGGCCCGGCCGAGTCCTTCCTGTGCCTCGTCATCCACCACATCGCCGCCGACGGCTGGTCCATGGCCCCGCTCAGCCGCGACCTGGCGACCGCGTACGCCGCCCGCCGCCGCGGCCGGGAGCCCGGCTGGGAGCCGCTGCCGGTCCGCTACACCGACTACACCCGGTGGCAGCGCCGGCTCCTCGGCGCCCCCGGCGACCCGGACGGGCTGCTGCACCGCCAGCTCGGCCACTGGACGGCGGCGCTCGCCGGCCTGCCCGACGAGATCGCGCTGCCCCGCGACCGCCCCCGGCCCGCCGTCGCCTCGTACCGCGGCGGCCGGGTCCGGCTGCGCGTCGACGCCGAACTGCACGCCGCGCTTGCCGAGTTGGGCACCCGCTCGGGCGCCAGCCTGTTCATGGTGCTGCACGCAAGCCTGGCGGCGCTGCTGACGAAGCTCGGCGCGGGCACCGACCTGCCCGTCGGCAGCGTGATCGCCGGCCGCACCGACCAGGCGCTGGACGACCTGGTGGGCTTCTTCGTCAACACGCTGGTGCTGCGCACCGACACCTCGGGCGACCCGACCTTCGCGGAGCTGCTGGCGCGGGTGCGCGACACCGCGCTGGCCGCGTACGCCCACCAGGACGTGCCCTTCGAACGGCTCGTGGAGGCGCTGGGCCCGCCGCGCGCGCCGGGCCGCCACCCCCTCTTCCAGGTCGCGCTGTCCGTCGACGCCGACGAGACGTCCGCCTTCACCCTCCCCGGGCTGCGGACCACCCGGCTCCGGGTGCCCACGCGGACCGCCAAGTTCGACCTGGACATCGGCATCGGCGAACAGCGCTCCCCGACGGGCGAACGCCTCGGCCTGACCGGCACCCTCGACTACGCCGCCGACCTGTTCGACCACGGCACCGTGCAGGACCTCGCCGACCGCTGGATGGACCGGCTGCGCGCGGCCGCGGCCGCACCCGGGCGGCCCCTCAGCCGCATCGACGTG
>NZ_BAAAPF010000509.1:0-3103 GCF_039531005.1 Streptomyces synnematoformans | reverse complement strand
GGCCGGCACGCGGGCGCCGGGCGTCCGGGGCTGCCGCCCGGGGCGCGGCGCCGCGGGGGTGTCACCGCCGCTTGTCGTCGTCGCCGCCGGTGCCGCGGTTGCCGCGGTGCGCGGGGTCGTCCGTGTCGTAGACCCGGTGGGTGGTGCCGCTGCGGTCGGTGCCGGGCCTGCTCTCGTGCGCGGTGCCGCCGGTGAGGTCGCTGTGGCCGGTGCGGGTGCTGCGGCCGGCCTGGCCGCCGGAGGCACTGGACGTGTCGGACGTACCGGATGTGTCGGACGTACGGGACGCGGACGTGCCGCCGGGCATGTCGGAGGTGCCGTGCCCCGTGTCGGAGGAGCCGCGCTTCATGCCGGACGAACCGGATGTGCCGCCGGGCATGTCGTGCTTGCCGCCGCTCGCGCCGGGCATGTCGTCGCCGGCGGCGTTCGCGCCGCGGCCGCGGTCCGTACCGTAGCCGCGGCGGGTGCCCGTGGTCTGGGCGGCGCGGTGGGTGGCGTCGCGCCTGCCGGTCGACTCGGCCCTCCCGGACTTCTTCGCCAGCCCGGCGAGGCCGAGCAGGCCCGCGAGGCCCAGCCAGCCCCAGTTGCTCGCGTTGTCGCCCTTCGGGCCGCGCGGGCCCTGCTCCTGCTGGACCGTGCTCTGGGGGCTGTCCGCCGGGGTGGCGGCGGTCTGCGCGCTCGCGCCGGTCAGGGGGGCCAAGGCGAGTATCGCGGCCGCGCCCAGTGTTGCGGCGATCTTACGCATGGTGTGATCTCCCTTGAGAGCTGTTCCGACGGGCGTCTCGAACGCGGCTCTCCACCCGCGTGCCCGCGGCTCCCCCACACACCATGAACCCACGCATTGCTGCTTTACGCGAGTTTTATCCCTTTTTGCGGCTTCCGTTGCTTCCGCGGCCGAGCGCGTACGCCAGTGCTTCGCGCAGGTCAGCGACGAGATCCGCGGTGTCCTCGACGCCCGCGGAGAACCTGACGAAGCCCTCCGGCACCGCGTCCCCGCCCCAGCGCCCGCGCCGCTCCGCGGTCGAGCGCACGCCGCCGAAGCTCGTCGCCTCGTCGACCAGCCGCGCCGCGCCGAGGAACCGCTCCGCCGCGGCCCGGTCCGGCAGCGTGAACGCCACCACGCACCCGTAGCGCCCGGCGCGCATCTGGCGCGCGGCGAGCGCGTGCGCCGGGTCGGACGGCAGCCCGGGGTGGCGTACGTCCGCCACTCCGGGCGTCGCGCGCAGCGCCTCCGCGACGGCCAGGGCGTTGGCCGCCTGGCGCGCGGTGCGCAGCTCCAGGGTGGCCAGCGACCGGTGCGCGAGCCACGCCTCCATCGGACCGGGGATCGCGCCCGCGGTCTTGCGCCAGGTGCGCAGCCGGCGGGCGAGCGCGGGGTCGCGGGTGACGGCGTAGCCGAGGAGGACGTCGCCGTGGCCGGTGAGCGCCTTGGTGCCGCTGGCGACGGAGAGGTCGGCGCCGAGTTCCAGGGGGCGCTGGCCGAGGGGGGTGGGCAGGGTGTTGTCGACGGCGACGAGGGCGCCGGCGGTGTGCGCGGCGTCGGCGAGGCGGCGGATGTCGCACACGTCGAGGCCCGGGTTGGACGGGCTCTCCAGCCAGAGCAGGCGGGCGCCGTCGAGGAGTTCGGCCTGCGCGCCGCCGGCGGTGGGGGCGGTGCGTACCTCGGTGCCGTGCTCTTCGAGGAGGGCGCGCAGGCCGCCGGGGACGAGGTTGTAGCCGTCGGAGGGGAGGACGACGGGGCCGGGGCGGGACCCGTCGGGCCCGTCGGGCCGGTGCTTGTCGGGCCGGGGCGGTCCCGGGACGGCCATGAGGACGGCGGTGATCGCGGCCATGCCGGAGGCGAAGGCCACCGCCTCGGCGGGGGCGCCGGGCGACTCCAGCTCGGCGAGGGCGGCTTCGAGGCGGGTCCAGGTGGGGTTGGCGTCGCGGCCGTAGTCGTACGGCGCGTCGGTGACGTCGCCGGGGAGGTGGTAGTGGGCGGCGAAGACGGGGCCGGGGAGGGCGGGTTCGTACGGTTCGGGGGCGGGGAGGCCGGCGCGTACGACGCGGGTGCCGTCGGCGGGTGCGGGGGCGCCGGTGGCGTCCGGAGCGTTCGGCGTGTCGTCGGGGTGCGTCACCGGTCGGCTCCTTCCAGGGCCGCGCGCGCCGCCGCCCCGCACTGCGCGCCGTAGGCGGCGCCGAAGAGCGCGGCGTGCACGAGCAGATGGTGCAACTGGTACAGCGGCACCCGGCCGCGCCGGCCGGGCAGCGGGCGTACCTCCTCGTACGCCCCGAGCAGCCGCCCGAGCTGCGGGCAGCCGAACAGCTCCAGGAACGCCAGGTCCATCTCGGGGTGGCCGCCCTGCGCGGCGGGGTCGATGACGTACGCGCGGTCGTCGGCGGCCCACTGCACGTTGCCCGACCACAGGTCGCCGTGGATGACGGCGGGCGGCTGCGGCGGGCCGGTGACCTGGTCGATCACGGCGCAGAGGCGCTCGACGGCACGGGCGTCGGCGGGCGTGAGGGCGCCGTTGTCGGTGGCGAGGCGTAGAAAGGGAAGCAGCCGCTGCCCGGCGTAGAAGCCGGGCCAGTCATCGGGGGAGGCGGGCGCATGTTCGGCGTGCTCAGGCGGTGTTTCCGCGGCCGGTCCGAGGGCGTCCGGGGCGTCCGGGGTGCCCGGGATGTCCGGGGTGTTCCGGGCGCCGGTGTCGCCGGGGGGCGGCAGCGGCAGCGAGCCGATGTACGCGGGCCAGGGGGTGCCGTAGGCGTCCGCGGGGGTGTCGTGCAGGGCGGCGAGGTCGCGGCCGAGCCGCTCCGCCTGCGCGGGGGTCGCGGGGCCGGGCTCGATCCACTCCAGCAGGATCAGCCCGGGCTCCTCGCCGAGGACGGCGGGGACGGGGACGGTGCCGGTGTCCGCGAGGAGGCGCAGGCCGTGCGCCTCGGCGGCGAAGAAGTCGGCGGGCGCGCCGGCGCGGGTCTTGGCGAAGACGCGGCGGCCGTCGGCGAGTTCGAGGCGGTGCGCGGCGGAGATGTCGCCGCCGCAAGTCGGAGGCCAAGCGGTCTTAGGAAACAAAACATTCTACCAACTCCTTGGCTCACAGAACGACATGGCTACGATCCGACT
>NZ_BAAAPF010000508.1:0-3118 GCF_039531005.1 Streptomyces synnematoformans | reverse complement strand
CGAGCGCGTGGTGCAGATGGTGCCGCGCGGCCCGCGGCGGCAGCAGGGCCCGTACCGAGGCGGCGCCGAACACCGCCGCGAACGCCACGGGCGGCCACGCCGCCGGCCCCGGCGGGTCCGCGGGCAGCGCCATCGCCGCCATCCCCAGCCCCATCAGCGCGTCCCCGGCGGCGCCGCGGCGCTCCTCGGCGGCGAGGGCCCGCATCCGCAGCAGGCACAGCCCGCCGACGGCCGCGCCCAGCACGGTCAGCAGCAGGCCGGCGAGCGGTGGTCCGTGCATCCGCGGGCCCCCTCGGACGACGACGGCGTCGGCCCCGCGGCACGACTGCGGGGACCGGCCGACGCCGGCCCGGGCGCAGGGCGCTTCCGGCGGAAGGCTGCCCGCGCCCGTGCACCCGCACGCGAGCGCACGGGTGCAAGGAGGGCGCAGGGGAGCGCGCGACGGCGGCTCAGGCGGTGAAGCGCACCGTGTGCTTCATCCCGGGGAAGTCCGTCACGACGCCCTGCAGGCCCAGGCCGCGGGCGAGCTTCAGCTCCTCGGGAGTGTTGACGGTCCAGGCGATGACCCGCAGCCCCGACTCGTGCGCGAGGTCCGCCAGCTCCAGCGTCAGCCGCCGGATGTTCAGCGACAGCATCCCCGCACCGACCTCGCGGGCGCGCTCGACCACCCCGAGGCCGTAGTGGCTGGCGACCAGCACCCGCGGCACGTCGGGCAGCAGCCGCCGCATCTCCGTCAGCGCCTCGTCGTGGAACGACAGCACCTCGACGCGGCCGGCGAGGTCGTGCGCGGTCATGGCGTCGGCGAGGGCCTGGGCGGCCGCGGCGTCCTTGATCTCGACCTGCAGCCGGCCCCGCACCGCCTCGACGACCTCGTCGAAGGTCGGCACCCGCTCGCCCCGGCCGGCGTCCAGCTCGCGCAGCTCGGCGAGCGTGAAGTCGGCGATCGCGCCCTGGCCGTCCGTCGTGCGGTCCACGTCGGGGTCGTGCATGACGACCAGGTGGCCGTCCTTGCTCAGATGCAGGTCGAGTTCGATGGCGTCCATGCCCTCGCGGTCCGCGCGGACGAACGAGCGGAGGGTGTTCTCCGGCTCGACGCCCATCAACCCGCGGTGACCGATGGTCAGAAATGACACTGCGCTCTCGCCCTCCGTCGGCGGTCCGTCACAGACTGGCGCAAAGCCTAGGCCAATTCGGGGAGATCGACACCGGTCGTGCGGCGTCCTGACGGCGGGGCGCGGGTGGGCCGCGCGCGGGCCGGGGGCGGGGTCACCCGGAGGTGGGTGTGTCCTCCCGGAGGCCCGCTCTGACCCTCGTGCATCGAGGAGAACGGGAAGGACCAGGGGGTAAACCTCTGATCGCCGCAAGATTTACGTTCCGTACCCGTGGGCTGCGCAAGACTTCCCGGAGGCCCGCTTGAGGGAGATCGTCAGACAGCGATACGGTAGGGGGACAGGAAGTTCTTAACGTAGGAGTGGTCCATGACGGAAATTCTTGCTTCCGCGACAGCGGAAGGTGACGTTCTGTCCGCCGCGGACGCCCCGCGCATAGTCGAGCACCCCGCCTGGGCGCGGCTGAAGGCCGCCGTCGAGGAGATCCGCCCCTGGCAGTCGAAGGACGGCTCCGTCGACTTCGAGGCCGAGGGTGCCCCGGCGCGCTCCACCGCCGAGGACGCCGTCGAGCGGGCCGCCGCCGCGGTGCGGGAGCTGTCCCCGCTGGTGCCGCACGACGCCGCCTATCACGACGCGGTCGTCGCCGACCTGCGGAAGTGGGCCGCGAACGGCTTCGGCGTGCCCGACTTCCTGGACTCGGTGCTCGCCTTCCACCCCGCCGGCCACCGCGCCGACGGGCTGCAGCACCTCGTCGTCTTCCCCATGTACACCCAGAACGGCAACCCGGACCGCAACTTCGAGGCCGTGGTTATCCGGGTCGTCTGGCCCGGCTGGCTCGCCGAGCTGGAGCGCACCCGCTACGACAACCCCATGTTCCTCGGCATCACCTTCGAGGACTTCACCTCCGGGTACGACACGAACTCCGCCGTGCTCTTCCCCGAGACCATCGCCATGCGCGAGGTTCCGCCGCGCTTCACCTGGGGCGCCATCTTCTGCGACCGCGAGGCCGCCCGCTTCCGCCGGGTCAGCACCGCGGCCGTCGAGGCCACCGGCCTGGAGCTGCCCGAGGACGCCCGCGGGCTGCTCACCGACCAGGAGCGGGCCCAGCAGGCCTTCGTGCTGTGGGACATGGTCCACGACCGCACCCACAGCCACGGCGACCTGCCGTTCGACCCGTTCATGATCAAGCAGCGGCAGCCGTTCTGGATGTACGGCATAGAGGAGCTGCGCTGCGACCTCACCGCCTTCCACGAGGCCGGCAAGCTCGCCGCCGACGGCTACCCGCAGGGCCGCGACGTGCAGTACACGGTGCTGATGGACCGGCTGTTCCGCTTTCCCGTCACCGGCGAGCGCAACCGCAACTACGACGGCCTCGGCGGCCAGCTGCTCTTCGCCTACCTGCACCGGCACGACGCGCTGCGCTGGACCGACAACCGGCTGTCCGTCGACTGGGACCGGGCCCGCGAGGTCACCGGCCGGCTGCGCAACGAGATCGAGACGCTGTACCGCGAGGGCATCGACCGCCCCAAGCTGGTGCACTGGTTCCGGGCCTACGACCTGGTCTCCGCCTACCTCGCCCCGCACCCCGGCTCCACCTGGGCCAAGGGCCCCGACGCCCTCGACCTGGACAAGCCGCCGCGGAAACTCGTGGACGACGTGCTCCCCGACGAGTTTCCCCTCAGCATGTTCTATGAGGCCCTTGCCAAGAAGCTGCGCAAGGTGATCGAGTCGACCCGGGGCATCACGGCCGAGAGCGCCGAACTGGCGGAGGCCGCGTGACGGACCCCGCCGTCGGTAGGGCAGCCGAGGAGGAGAGCGTCATGAGCCCCGGGGCACACGGCAGGAACGGAGGCGGCGGCCCGCTGGACGGAGCGGTCGTCGCCGTGGCGGGCGGGGCGGGACCGGCGGGCCGGGCGACGCTGCGGCGGCTCGCCGAGGCGGGCGCCACCGTCGTCGGCTGCGACGCGGGCGCCGAGCGGCTCGCCGAGGCCGCCGCCGCGGCCCGGGAG
>NZ_BAAAPF010000507.1:0-3136 GCF_039531005.1 Streptomyces synnematoformans | reverse complement strand
CGGGTACCGGCCGCGGTGGCCAGCGCGGCCGGTACCCGCTCCCCCTCGGCCGGCGCCGGCACGCCGTTCGCGGGCGCGGCCGGCCCCGGGACGACGGCGGCCGCCGGCTCCCCGACGGCCGGACGCGGGCCCGGCCGGACCGGCGTGAACACCACCGGCAGCTCGACGAGTTCGCGGGAGAGCAGCGACGTGCGGTGCTCCAGCTCCTCCTCCGGCACCGCGAGGCTCAAATCCGGCAGCCGCGCCAGCAGCGTGTCGATCCCGGTGTCGGCGATGGCCCGGCCGATGTCCTGGCCGGGGCACTCGTGCGGACCGCCGCTGAACGCCAGGTGCGAGCGGTTGCCGTGCACCGGCACGGCGAGGTCGGGGCGGATCTCGGGGTCGAGGTTGCCCGCGGCCAGCCCCAGGATCAGCAGGTCACCGGCCTTGATCTGCTGGCCGGCCAGCTCGGTGTCCCCGGTGGCGTACCGCCCGTAGACGGCCGTGAACGGCGGCTCGTCCCACAGCACCTGCTCCAGCGCGTCCGGCAGCGTCATGTGGCCGCCGGCCAGGTTGCCGCGGAAGCGGCTGTCGGTGAGCACCATGCGCAGGGTGTTCGCGATCAGGTTGGCCGTGGTCGAGTACGCGGCGATCAGCACCAGCCGCAGGTGCTCGACCAGCTCGTCTTCGCCGAGCCCCGACTCGTGCGCCACGAGCCAGGAGGCGAAGTCGTGCCCGGGCGCCGCCTGCTTGCGCGCCACCAGGTCGCGCAGCGTCTGCACGATGTAGTCGTTGCTGGCGATCGCGGTCTCGGAGCCCTTGACCATGTCCCGCGCGGCCTCGACCAGCCGGGGGCCGTACGACTCGGCCATGCCGAGGGCCTTCGTCATCACCAGCATCGGCAGGTGCTCCGCGAACTGCCCCACCAGGTCCGCCCGGCCGGTGTCCGCGAAGTCGTCGATGAGCTGGCCGGAGAAGCGGGTGACGTGGCGCCGGATGCCGTGCCGGTCGAAGCGCTTCATGCTGTCGGTGACCGCGGAGCGCAGCCGCCGGTGCTCGGCGCCGTCGACGAAGGAGCACATCGGCACCCAGGTCACCAGCGGCAGCAGCGGGTTGTCCGGCCCGACCTGGCCGTCCCGCAGGAAGCGCCAGTTGCGCGAGTCGCGGGAGAAGCGCGTCGGGTTGCGGGTGACGTCCAGCAGCTCGCGGTAGCCGAGGACCAGCCAGGCGGGCAGGTCCCCGTTGACGAGGACGGGGGCGACCGCGCCGTGCTCGGCGCGCAGCCGCTCGTACAGGCCGTACGGGTTCGAGGCGGCCTCGGGGCCGTGCATCCGGGCCGGGCCGTCCGTGCGGCCCCCGCCGGAGTGCGCGGGGCAGCCCGGCGGGGGCGCGGGGGCCGCCCCGGTCTCGGGGCCGGCGGCCGGATCGGGGGGCCCGGCGGCGGGTACGGGGTCGGAATCGGTGGTCACGACGCCTCCGTGGTCAGGGCGATGGAGTGCAGGAAGCGCGCCAGGGACATGAGGACGCCGCGGGAGGAGTCCCGGTCGCGCGCGTCGCAGGTGATGAGCGGCACGTGCTCGGGGAGGTCGAGCGCGGCGCGTATCTCGTCGAGGGAGTGGCGGGGGGCGTCCGGGAAGCGGTTGACCGCGACGAGGAAGGGGACGCCTCCCTCCTCCAGCCGGCCGAGGACGTCGAAGCAGGCCTCCAGACGGCGGGTGTCGACCAGGACCACGGCGCCGAGCGCGCCCTCGAAGAGCCCCTGCCACAGGAACCAGAAGCGCTGCTGCCCGGGCGCGCCGAACAGGTAGAGCACCAGCCGGTCGTTGAGGCTGATCCGGCCGAAGTCCATGGCGACGGTCGTCTCGCTCTTGTCCGGCACGCCGACGAGGTGGTCCACCCCCTCGCCGGCCCGGGTCATCGTCTCCTCGGTCGTCATCGGCTCGATCTCGCTCACCGCGCCGACCATGGTCGTCTTCCCGACGCCGAATCCGCCGACGACCACGACCTTCACCGACGTCGTCGCCGAGGCCGGCAGAAGGTCCTCGCTGCGCGGACCCACGACGGCGTCAAAGCTGTTCGAGTCCATCCATTACTTCCTCGAGGAGTCGCAGGTCTGCCACGGGCGGCACGGACGAGCGGGTCTCGACCGCTCCCTCCGCCATCAGGTCCGCCACGAGCACCGCCACCGCGCTGAAGGGCAGCCGCAGATAGGCGGTCAGCTCGGCGACGGACAGCGGCGCGCGGCACAGCCGGACGATCGCCGCGCGCTCCGGCTGCATCCCGGGCGCCGGCTGCGCCCGGGAGATGACGAGGGTGACCAGGTCGAGCGCCTCCGGGGCGGCGGTGCCGCTGCGCCCTCCGGTGATGACGTAGAGCCGTTCGGGACCGTCGTCGTGCCACTCGTGGTCCGCTTCTTTCATATGGCCTGTCCGTCGCTCCGCGGTGGGCTTGTCAGGTGTGCCCCGATGCGTGCGACGAGATCGCGCATGCGCTGGCCCATCAGGCCCGCGTCGACCCCTTCGTCGGCCGCGACGGCCAGGTACGCCCCGGCACCCGCGGCCATGAGATAGAAGAAGCCGCCGCTGACCTCGATGACCAGCATCCGCATCTTGCCGTTGCTGTCCGGAAAGACGCTGGCGATCGACTTCGCCAGGCTCTGCAGCCCGGCACAGGCCGCCGCGAGCCGGTCGGCGGTGTCCGGTTCCGTGCCGTGCTGTGCCATCCGCAGCCCGTCGGAGGACAGGACCACGACGTGCCGGGTCTCGGGGACGCTCTCGGCCAGATCCCGGAGCATCCAGTCCATGTCCGCTCGCTGCGCCACGTCAGTCCTCCTCGCCCGATGATGGATTCGACGGTTCCGTGGCTCCGTCGCCGCGCGGCGGGCGGGCGGAGCGGTCCGGGCGTATGTCGTCGGCCTCCTCGGCACCCGCGCCCGGGGCGGCTCTGCCCGGTTCCGGGGGCTCCCCGGAGGCGGGCGCGCCGGTGTCCCCGGACGGGTCCTCGCCCTCCAGTCCGCGGGTGAAGTCGTCCAGCCACAGGCCCGGTTCGACGGCGCGGCCCTCCGCGCCGCCGTTCTCGGTCCCGGCCGGGTAGGCGGTGGCCGTACGGCGGCCGGCCGGGCCGCCGCGCGGCGCTGGGGCCGGCGCCCGGCGGCGGC
>NZ_BAAAPF010000506.1:0-3141 GCF_039531005.1 Streptomyces synnematoformans | reverse complement strand
CGCCCGCCGGGCCGGCGGTCCGGGTGCTGGCCGGGGGCCGCCCGGCGGCGCCGCTCGCCTCGCTCGCCGGGGAGCCCGCGCTCCGGCCCCGCCCGCTGCGTCTCGACGGGCCCGAAGGGCTGCGCAGCCACCTGTTCCTGCCGTCGTGGCGCCGCCCGGGCGACGGCCCGCTGCCGGTGCTGCTCGACCCGTACGGCGGGCCGGGGCTGCGGCTGGCGGTGCCGGCGCGCGGGTGGTGGACGCTCGTCTCGCAGTGGTTCGCGGAGCAGGGCTTCGCCGTACTGGTCACCGACGGGCGGGCGACGACGGGCCCGCCGTCGTGGGAGCGGGCGAACACCGGCGACAAGCGGGACAGCGCCGTCGCGGACCAGGTGCGGGGGCTGCACGCGGCGGCGGCCGGCCACCCGGACCTCGACCTGGAGCGGGTCGCCATCCGCGGCTGGTCGTTCGGCGGGTTCCTCGCCGCGGCGGCGGTCCTCACCCGGCCGGACGTGTTCCACGCCGCCGTCGCGGGCGCCCCGGTCACCGACGCGCGCCTGTACGACACGCACTACCAGGAGCGCTTCCTCGGCCACCCGGACAAGCACCCCGAGCACTACGACCGCTCGTCGCTGGTGGGGCTCGGCCACCGGCTGCGCCGCCCCCTGCTGCTCGTCCACGGCCTCGCCGACGACAACGTCGTCGCCGCCCACACCCTGCGGCTCTCCGCCGAACTGCTGGCCGCCGGCCGGCCGCACAGCGTCCTGCCGGTGCCCGGCGCGTCGCACATGATCTCCGACGACGCCGTCGCGGAGAATCTCCTCTGGTTCGAGCTGGCGTTCCTGCGGCGGGAGCTGAACGCCGAACCCGCGGCGTACGTATGAGGGCGCTGAGGCACACGAACAGCACGCCGGTCCCGCCGGCCCAGGGCGGCCGGCCGGCGCACCAGAAAGGGCCCACCATGACGCAATCCCGCATCCCCGCCCGGCTCACCGCGCGCCGCACCGTCGTGGCCGCCGCCGGCGCCGGGGGTCTCGCCGCCGCGCTCGCCGCCTGCGGCGACTCGGACGACTCCGGCGACTCGGGCGACTCCGGCGGCACCGGCGACACGGGTGACACGGGCGGCACCGGCGACACGGGGGACGAGCCGCAGGAGGGCGGCGGCGACGACGGCGCGCAGCTCGGCACCACCGGCGAGGTGCCCGAGGGCGGCGGCAAGATCTTCAAGGACCAGAAGGTGGTCGTCACGCAGCCGGAGCCGGGCGAGTTCAAGGCGTTCTCCGCCGTCTGCACCCACCAGGGCTGCGTCGTCAGCAGCGTCGAGGACGGCACGATCAACTGCGAGTGCCACGGCAGCAAGTTCGCCATCGCGGACGGCAGCGTCGCGCAGGGCCCGGCCACGGAACCGCTGCCCGCGGAGGACGTGCGGGTCGACGGGGACGTGCTGCGCCAGGGCTGACGGCCCCGCGGGCCGCGCTCAGACGGCGCGGCCCGCGGCCTGCAGCGCGCGTACGGCCTCCCTGATGGACGGCCGGCGGTCGGCGTCGGAGCGCCAGATCGCGTAAATGTGCCGGTGCATCGCGGCACGTACCGGCAGGATGCGCACCCCCGCGGGCACCGGCCCGCGGCCCAGCCGCGGCGCGACGGCTATGCCGAGGCCCGCGGCGACGAGTGCGAGCTGCGTGTGGTGCTCCTCGGCGGTGTGCGCGACGCGGGGCTCGACGCCCTTGGCGCGGAGCGTGAACACCAGCCAGTCGTGGCAGAACTCGGCCTCCGGCCACGAGATCCAGTCGTCGTCCGCGAAGTCCTCCAGGACCACGTCCGCGCGGTCCGCGAGCGCATGTCCCGCGGGCACGGCGACGTCCGCGACGTCGTCGAGCAGCGGCGCCCGGGACAGGCCGGGCGGCAGTGGCATCGGCTTGTTGTACCAGTCCAGGACGATGCCGAGGTCGTGGTCGCCGCGGATCACGCCGGGCACCGCCTGGTCCGGCTCCCGTTCGCGCAACCGCACCCGCAGCTCGGGGTGGTCGCGGCGCAGCGCGGCGAGCGCGGCGGGGAACAGCCCGCGGGCGGCGGTGGGGAACGCCGCGATCGCCAGCTGCCCGACGGGCCGGCCGCGGTGCGCTTCCAGCTCCGACTGCGCCGCCTCGACCTGCGACAGGATCCGGACGGCGTGCTCGGACAGCAGCCGGCCGGCGTCGGTGAGGCGGACACCGCGGCCGTTCTTGGCGAGCAGCTGCTGCCCGGTCTCCCGCTCCAGCTTGGCGAGCTGCTGGGAGACGGCGGAGGTGGTGATGTGCAGCCCGTCGGCCGCGGCGCTCACCGAGCCGTGCCGGGCGACGGCGGCCAGGGTGCGCAGGCGCTCCAGGTTCAACATCTAAGCGATGCTACGAGATAAGGGCCCCAGAGTCCCGCCTGCGCTACGAGGAGTGCGCGGCGCACCGTGGCCCGTACGCCGTCAGACGTACCGCCGTCCGGGCGCGGGCCGCACCGCCGCCGCCACCGCGTCCGCCAGCGGCTCCACCTCGTCGCGGGCGAGCGGCGAGACGGTCAGCCGGATGCCGGGCGGGGAGGCGAGGCGGAAGCGGGCGCCGGGCGCCGCCGCCCAGCCCGCCTGGAGCAGCCGGGTGACCGCGGAGGTCTCGTCGGGCACCGGCAGCCACACGTTCATGCCGCTGCGCCCGGCGGCCTCGACCCCGCGCCGCCGCAGCGCCGCCAGCAGCGCGTCGCGCCGCTCGCCGTACGAGCGGGCGACGGCCGCCGCGTCGAGGACCCCGCTGCCGCGCAGGTGGACGACCGCGTCCTGGAGCAGCCGGCTGACCCAGCCGGGGCCGAGGCGCTGCCGGCCCTCGATGCGGTCGACGGTCACCCGGTCCCCGGTGAGCACCGCGAGCCGCAGGTCGGGCCCGTACGCCTTGGCGGCGGAGCGGACCGCGAGCCAGTGCCGCGCGGCGCCGGCCAGCGGCTGGAAGGGCAGGTCGACGATGGCGTGGCAGTGGTCGTCCTCGACGAGGAGCACGTCCGGGTCGCGGGCGAGGGCGGCGCGCAGGTCGGCGGCGCGCGCCGGGGTGAGCGCGGCGCCGGTCGGGTTCTGCGCGCGGGAGGTGACGACCAGGGCGCGCGCGCCGGCGGCCAGCGCGGCGGCCGCGCGCTCCGGCAGGG
>NZ_BAAAPF010000505.1:0-3192 GCF_039531005.1 Streptomyces synnematoformans | reverse complement strand
GCCACGACGTCCGTGACCGGCACCGGAGATCCCGGAGAGCCGCCGCCGGCCGGGGCCGGCCCGGCCCCGGGCCCGTTCGGGCAGACGGGTCCGCAGGCCCAGGCCCCGCGGCAGCCGTTCGGCACCCCGCCGCAGCCGCGCCCGGCGTACGGCGCCCCGGGCACCCCGCCGCACGCCCACCAGCAGCCCACCGCCCCCCGGCAGCCCGCGGCGCACCAGCAGCCCACCGCCTACCAGCCGCCGCCCTACGGCACCCCGCCGCCGTACGGCCAGACCGGGTGGCAGGCCGCGCGCCCGGGGCCGGGCACGCCGCGCGCCGTGCGGCCCGTCGCCACGGCGCTGCAGGTGCTGCTGGGCGTCTACGCGGCGTACGTCTGCCTCCAGGCCGTCCAGGAGATCAGCCTCCTCGGCACGCTGAGCGACGCCGGGAGCACGTGGGGCATGGCCGCGGACCTCGACCGGATGGAGAACCTCACCGCCGGCAACTTCCTGCTCTTCGCGGTGGTCGCCGTGCTGTGGTCGGTCTGGTTCCACCGGCTGCGCGCGAACGCCGAGGCGTTCGCCCCGGGCCAGGTGCGCTACTCCCCCGGGCTGGCCATCGGCTGCTGGTACATACCGGTCGCCCAGCTGTGGTTCCCCCTGCAGATCGTCAACGACATCTTCCGGGTCAGCAGCCCGTTCCCGCACCAGACCCGGCCGCCCGTCGGCTACGGCCCGCGGCCCGTGACGTACGGCAAGGGGGTGGTGTACGCCTGGTGGACGGTCTGGATCGCCTCGATGGCGCTCGCCGTGGGCACCGCGGAGAACTGGAAGGTCGGCAGCTCGATCGACTCGGCGTCCCAGATCGTGCTGCTCGACCTGCTGTTCTCGGTGGTGCTGATCGTGACGAGCGTGCTGGCGCTGCTGGTTGTGCAGCAGCTGACGACGCTGCAGGACCAGCGGCTGAAGGGACGTGCCTGACGTCGAGGACGTCTTACAGGAACGAGTTGATCTGGATCGTCTCGTTCCGGCCGGGGCCCACGCCGATCGCCGAGACCGGGGCGCCCGACATCTCCTCCAGCGCCTTGACGTACGCCTGCGCGTTCTTCGGCAGCTCCTCGAAGGTCGTCGCCTTCGAGATGTCCTCGGACCAGCCCGGCAGCATCTCGTACACCGGGGTGGCGTGGTGGAAGTCGGTCTGGCTGTACGGCAGTTCGGTGACCCGGCGGCCGTCGATGTCGTACGCGACGCAGACCGGGATCCGTTCCCAGCCGGTGAGCACGTCGAGCTTGGTGAGGAAGAAGTCCGTCAGGCCGTTGACGCGGGTGGCGTAGCGGGCGATCACCGCGTCGAACCAGCCGCAGCGCCGGTCCCGGCCGGTGGTCACGCCGCGCTCGCCGCCGACGGTGCGCAGCCGGTCGCCGTCCTCGTCGAACAGCTCCGTCGGGAACGGTCCGGCACCCACGCGCGTTGTGTACGCCTTGAGGATGCCGATGACCCGGCTGATCCGGGTGGGGCCGACGCCGGTCCCCGTGCAGGCGCCCCCCGCGGTCGGATTGGACGAGGTGACGAAGGGGTACGTGCCGTGGTCGACGTCGAGGAGCGTGCCCTGCCCGCCCTCGAAGAGGACGACCTTCCCGCCGTCGAGGGCCTCGTTGAGGACGAGGGTGGTGTCGGCGACGTACGGGCGCAGCTGCTCCGCGTAGCCGAGGAGCTGCTCGACGACGGCGTCCGGGCGGATGGCGCGGCGGTTGTAGAGCTTGGCGAGGACCTGGTTCTTCTGGTCCAGCGCCGCGTCGACCTTCTGCCGCAGGATCGACTCGTCGAAGAGGTCCTGCACCCGGATCCCGACGCGGTTGATCTTGTCGGCGTAGGCCGGGCCGATGCCGCGCCCCGTGGTGCCGATCTTCCGCTTGCCGAGGAAGCGCTCCGACACCTTGTCCAGGTCGGTGTGGTACGCCGTGATGAGGTGGGCGTTGCCGCTGACCAGCAGCTTCGACGTGTCCACGCCGCGGTCCTGCAGCGCGCTCAGCTCGCCGAGCAGCACCTCGGGGTCGACGACGACGCCGTTGCCGATCACCGGCGTGCAGCCCGGCGACAGGATGCCCGACGGCAGCAGGTGCAGCGCATACGTCTGGTCGCCGACCACCACCGTGTGCCCGGCGTTGTTCCCGCCCTGGAAACGCACCACGTAGTCCACCGAGCCGCCGAGCAGATCGGTGGCCTTCCCCTTGCCTTCGTCACCCCACTGAGCACCGAGCAGCACAAGTGCGGGCACAGGCGTACACCCCTTCCGGGCGGGGCATGTCCAACGTGCGGTGCGCCGTGCACCGGGGATCGGACCGGGCCCCGGATAGACGAAGCCCCTGGCACAAGTGCGACAGGGGCTCTTGCACCGAGAGATTACCTGAGGAAGGACCGTGGTGTCGGCTCCAGACCCCACCGGGCGCTCACTGCTCGTGCTCATCGACCCCGCTGCACGGCGGGCGGACGGGGAAGCGGTACGGATCGCGAGGGACGTGCTCTCCGCGGCGGCGGCCACGAAGATCTGCCTGCCGGAGAGCGCGGCGGAGCTGACCCGCGCGCTGTCCCGCCCGGGCGGGAGACGGCCGGTGGTCATCGGTGACGACCGGGCGTTCCTGCGGGTGGTGAGCGAGCTGCGCCGGCAGGAGACGCTGGCGGACGCGCCGCTGTCGCTGGTGCCGGTGGGCACGGCGCGGACGCTGGCGGCGACGCTGGGGGTGCCCACGGGCACGGTGGCGGCGGCGCGGACGGTGCTGGACGGCGAGGAGCGGCGGCTGGGGCTGCTGGTGGACGACGGCGGCGGGGTGGTGCTGAACGCGCTGCGCCTGCCGGCGGGGGGCGGTGCGGCGGCGGAGCCGGGCGCGCCGGGGGCCGGCGACGGGCGGGGGGAGCAGGGCGGTGCGGGTGCGGCGGAGGGTGCGCGGGGCGGTACGTCCGGTGGCACGCGGGGAAGCCCGCTGAACGGTCCGGGTGGTCCGGTCGGCCCCGCGGGGGGTGCGCCGGCAGGCGCGCAGGGCGGCGCGGCAAGCGGTCGAAGCGGACCGAACGGACCGAACGGAGGCCCGAGCGGAGGCGCGAGCGGAGGCGCGAGCGGAGGCGCGAGCGGAGGCGCGAGCGGACCGCTGGGAGGTTCACGGGGAGGTCCGCGGGGAGGCCCCCTGGCAGGGCTGGCGCAGCGGGCCGGCGCCG
>NZ_BAAAPF010000504.1:0-3251 GCF_039531005.1 Streptomyces synnematoformans | reverse complement strand
GGCTCCGCCGACGCGGTGCTGGTCGCCGGCGGCGACGTGACGTACGTGCCGGCCGGAGGCGATGGCACCGAGACGACCGCGGGCGAGGAGACGGCGGAGCCGCCGGCGGGGTCCCCGTCGCCGACGCCCGGCAAGGGCGGCGAGGGGAAGAAGCGGGACGGTAAGGGCGAAGAAGGCGCGAAGGACGGGAAGGACGCGAAGGACGGGACCAGCGGGGAGGAGCGCGAGCCGTCGCCGGACGGCGACGGCTCCCCCGCCGAGGAGGTGGGGGCCGCGGGCGGCGCCGAGGACGACGCGGACGGCTCCGGCGGCGCGGGCGACGGCTCCGGCGGCGGTTCCGGCTCGGACGGCGGCGGCACCGGCTCCGGCGACACCGGCGGGAGCGGCGGCGGGGACACCGGCGGCAGCACGTCGGGAGGCGGCACCGGCGGCGGCTCGGACCCGGCGCCGTCCTGCACGCCGATCGGCGGCGGGAAGTACAACTGCCAGGTGTGGCGGACGGCCTCGTCGTACGACTCGGCGCACCGGCAGGTCGGCACGCTCTACGCCGGCACCAACTACTTCTACTGCCAGCAGAAGACGTCCTACCGCGAGACGGCCGGCGAGTGGACGAACGTGTGGTGGGGCAGGACCGACGACGACAACGGCAACGTCGACGTCTGGGTCAGCATGGTCTACGTCAAGGGCGGCGCCAACGACGCTCCGGTGCCCGGCCTGCCGGCCTGCTGAGATGATCCTGGCGTGACCGACCTCAACGCCGCCGCCGTCCGTGACCGGCTCGGCCTCGACGGCACGTACGCGCCGTGGACCGACGCCCTCGAAGCCGCCCACCCCGCGCCGCCCCCCGCCGCCGTGCCGCGGGGCGCGGAGCTGGCCGCGCTGCTGCGCGCCGTCGGCGTCCCGGAGCGCGAGGACGCAGAACTGGCCGCCGCGCTGACGGAGCTGACCGCGGCCGGCTCGCCGTACGGATGGCTGCTGGACCGCCCCGTCGCCGCGCTGGCCGCCGCGCTGGGGGCGGTCGGCGACGACCGGGGCGGGCCGGGGACCGGGCCGACGCTGCCGGCGGCGCTGGGCGCGGCGGGGCGCTGGTTCCACACCGCGGTGTTCCTGGCCGCCGTGCCGGAGGTGCGGGCGTACCACGCGCGGCTCGACGTGCCCGACGACGTGTCCTGGGAGACGCTCGCCGACCTGGGCAACAAGGTGGGCGTCCACCGCCGGCTGCACGGCGCCGGCGGCATGGCCTACCAGGCGTGGATGACGCTGCCGTACGGCGGCATCCTCTACCGGCTCGGCCGGCTGCAGTTCAACCTCGACCAGGACCCGGACGCCGGCCGCGGCCTTGAGGTGCACATACCGGAGGGCGGGCCGCTGGACCCGCAGGCGTGCGCGGCGTCGTACGCGCGGGCCGCGGAGTTCTTCCCGCGCCGCTTCCCGGGGTTCCTCGGCGCCGCCGCGGCCGGCGGCGAGCTGCGGCTGAACTGCGCGTCGTGGCTGCTGGACCCGCAGCTCGGGGAGTATCTGCCGGAGGGGAGCAACATCATGCGCTTCCAGCGCCGGTTCACCCTCGACCCGGGTGAGGCGGAGCACGTGCCGCGGCCCGACGAGCACGGGCTGGCGGCGCCGGACCGCGGCATCGTGGAGTTCGTGTTCCGGCGCCTGGTGCGTACGCCCGCGGACGTCGCCGCGCTGCCGGCGCGTACGACGCTGGAACGGGCGGTCGTGGCGCACCTCGCGGCCGGCCGGCACTGGGGCGCGCCGCGCGGGTCGTTCATGCTGCCCGTCCCCGGCTGAGAACCGCCGCCGCGCGGTCCCCGGTCTCAGAACGCGCCGTGCCGCCCCTCCCCCGCGGCGAAGCGCGCCGCGCCGGCCGTCGCCTCGGCCAGCGCCGCGCTGCCGTGGCGCAGCTCGGCGGCCAGCGCCTCCGCCTCCGGCAGCCCGTGCTGGGCGAGCACCGAGGCGCGGTCGGCGCGCAGGCAGGTCTGCGGGAAGCGGGCGATGTCCGCGGCCAGTTCCTCCGCCGCGGCCCGCGCCCGGCCGGCCGGCACGACACGGTCGGCGAGGCCCATGCCGTACGCCTCGGGGGCCGGGACGGGGCGGCCGGTGAGGATGAGGTCCAGGGCGCGGCCGGTGCCGATCAGCCGGGGCATCCGGACGGTGCCGCCGTCGATCAGCGGCACGCCC
Source organism: Streptomyces synnematoformans (assembly GCF_039531005.1). Taxonomy (NCBI): domain Bacteria; kingdom Bacillati; phylum Actinomycetota; class Actinomycetes; order Kitasatosporales; family Streptomycetaceae; genus Streptomyces; species Streptomyces synnematoformans. The sequence continues at coordinate 1,070 of NZ_BAAAPF010000504.1, read as the reverse complement.
CAGCGGCGGCAGAAGACGCCGAAGACCGCGTCCTCCTCGGCGACCCGCAGGTCGCACCAGAGCGCCAGCTCCAGCCCGCCGGCGACGGCATGGCCGCTGACGGCGGCGATGACGGGCTTGGTCAGGCGCATCCGGGTAGGCCCCATGGGGCCGTCGCCGTCGGGCGCGACGCGGTTGCCGTCGGGGGTGCCGAGCGCCTTGAGGTCGGCGCCCGCGCAGAACGTGCCGCCCTCCCCCCAGAGCACGGCGACGCGGGCGTCGGGGTCGGCCTCGAAGGCCCGGAAGGCGTCGGCGAGTCCGGCGGCGGTGGGCCCGTCGACGGCGTTGCGGACCTCGGGGCGGGCGAGGACGACGGTGGTGACGGGGCCGGTGCGCTCGGTGCGTACGTGTCCGCTCATGGCCGGACGTTACCAGCGCGTAGGGCCGCGGGAATACGGGCCGCGGGCGGGCGCGGGCGCCCCGCCCGTACGGTCCGGGGGGCCGCGCCGCCGCTCAGGCCGGCCGGCCCGCGACGAGGTCCAGCGGGCCCGCTCCCTCCGTGCGGGCGCCGAGCCCGGCGCCGGCGACGGCGGCGCCGCGCGGTGAGAGCAGGTCGTCGAGTTCGTCGGGGCCGGCCAGCCGCCAGTCGACGATCTCGGTGCCGTCGACGCGGACGCCGGCCAGCTCGGGCGCGCCGAGCACCCCGCCGTCGTAGAGGTAGACGACGAGCGCGGGCACGGGACGGCGCACGGCGAAGTCCACGGCGAGCAGCCGGCCCAGCGGCCGGTCGAGCCCGGTCTCCTCGCGCAGCTCCCGCCGGGCCGCCGGGCGCGGCGTCTCGCCCAGGTCGCTGTCCACGCCGCCGCCCGGCAGCTGCCAGCGGCCGTCGTCGCGGTATCCGGCGCGCACCACCAGCACCCGGTCGGCGGAGCGGCGTACCAGCGCGCCGGCGCCGACGAGCACGCGCGGGCGCACGGCCAGGTACGAGGAGGGGTCCAGCGCGGCGGCGTGCTCCAGCTCGGCGCGGCGGCCCGCGGGGAGCGCGGCCGGGGAGCCGGGCTGCGGCTCGCCCCCGACGAGGTGGGCGACGG
>NZ_BAAAPF010000503.1:0-3258 GCF_039531005.1 Streptomyces synnematoformans | reverse complement strand
GACCGCCGAGCCGCGCGGCCTGAGGCGTGCAACCTCCCGCGGGCCCGCCCCCGGAAGGGCCGGGGCCCGTGCCGGGCGCCGCCGCCCGGCCGCCCGGCATCATGGAACCGTGCGGCTCGAAGCGATCTCCTGGGAGCGGCTCACCGACGCGCTGGCCGAGCGCGTCGCGGAGTCGAAGGCGGCGGACGGCAGCCCGTGGGTGCGCGTCGCGGTGGACGGCGCCCCCGCGGCGGAGCCCGGGGCGCTCGCCGCCCGCGTCGGCGACGCCCTGCGCGTGCGCGGGCGCGCGAGCCTCGTCCTCGACGCCGGCGGGTTCCTGCGGCCGGCCTCCCTCCGCTACGAGTTCGGGCGCGAGGACCCCGACGCGTACCACGACACCTGGCTCGACACCGGCGCACTCTGGCGCGAGGTCTTCGGCCCGCTGGAGCCCGGCGGCGACGGCCGCGTCCTGCCCGACCTCTGGGACCCCGTCACGGACCGCGCGACCCGCAGCCCGTACACCCGGCTCCCGCCCGGCGGCGTTCTCCTGCTGTACGGGCCGCTGCTGCTCGGCCGCTGGTTCCCCTTCGACCTGACCGTCCACCTCCGGCTCTCCGCCGCCGCCCTCGCCCGGCGCACGCCGGAGGAGGACCGCTGGACACTGCCCGCCTACGCCCGTTACGAGGAAGAGACCGGCCCGGCGGAGGCCGCGGACGTGCTCGTACGGCTCGACGACCCGCGCCGCCCGGCCTGGCGCCCGGAACGGCCCTGAACGGTGGGGGCCGGCAGGGGCTGGCGGTCACGGGCCGGCCGGGGACGGTCGGGGTCTGCCGCACCGGCCGCGCCCCGCCGGCGCGCGTGCCCCGGCGTCAGGGCAGCCGCTTCGGCCTGGGCGGCTCCTCGTCTTCGCGCGTCGGCTCGTACGGGGGTACGTCCCGGCCCGGCTGGAAGTGCGGGCCCTGTCTGATGTGCCGGAGCACCACCACCATGTCGACGGCGGTGATGGCGGCGAGAGCCGCGGTCACCGCGGCCCAGAACGGTTGGTCGACGGCGACGAAGAACACGGTGCCCGCGATCATCCAGAGCACTCCCCAGAGCGCCAGCCAGAAACGCATCCGGAGCGGAGAGCGGGCGTGCACGGGCTCGTCACCGGAGCGGGTCGGCCACATGCATAGCACCTCCTGTCTCCAGCATCCGGCCATCGGGGGTCGAGGTCCAACTCAGCAGGTCGCGCGCACGACCGCCTACTGCTCTAGCGCGCCAGGGATATCTGCCGGCCCGGCTGCCAGGCCGCCTCGGGCAGCCCCTCCGCCCGCTCGGCGTCCGCGAGCCCGTGGGCCCTGCGCGCGGCGTGCACCGCCGCGTCCGCCGCACCGCGGACCTCCGCCGGCGCGCCCGGCCTGCCCGCCCCGGTCGGCTCCGTCCGCTCCGGCAGCTCGGCGGCCAGCCCCGACAGGTCCAGCCCGGCCCCGTCGGTCTCGTCCACGTCGCAGGCGGCCAGGCCGAGCTCCTGCTCCGCCGACTCAAGCTCGTCGACAACGTCGTGGTAGTCCATGCCCTGGAAGCTACAACCCCCCACTGACAGCGCCCGCCCCGCCCGGCCTCTGTGCCCTTTTTCCCCCGGCATATGACGTCCTGACGCGGCCGCCCGCCGCCCACGCCGCGGCCCCCGGGCCGCCACGGCGCGGGCGCGCCGCCCGCGCCTCACCGCGCCGTCAGCACCCGCGGGCCCTCGTCCGTCACCGCGACCGTGTGCTCGATGTGCGCCGCCCGGCTCCCGTCCGCCGTCCGCAGCGTCCAGCCGTCGCCGTCCACGCCGTACGCGTCCGAGCCCCCCGCCAGCAGCATCGGCTCGATCGCCAGTGTCAGCCCGTGCCGCAGCGGAAAGCCCCGCCCCGGGCGCCCGCGGTTGGGCACGTGCGGGTCCTCGTGCATCCGCCGCCCGATGCCGTGCCCGCCGAAGTCCGCCGGCATCCCGCAGCCCGCCTCCGCGGCGACGCGCCCCACGGCGGACGAGATGTCGCCGAGCCGCCCGCCCGCGACCGCCGCCGCGATCCCGGCGTCGAGCGCGCGCTGCGTGGCGGCGATCAGCGCGGTGTCCTCGGGCCGCGGGGTGCCCACGGTGAAGCTGATCGCCGCGTCGCCCGTCCAGCCGTCCAGCTCGGCGCCGCAGTCGACGGACACCAGGTCGCCGTCGCGCAGCCGGTAGCCGGTGGGGATGCCGTGCACGATCGCGTCGTTGACGGAGGTGCACAGGACCGCGGGGAAGGGCGTGGTGGCGAACGACGGCCGGTAGCCGAGGAACGGCGATCCCGCCCCCGCCTTGGCCAGCACCTCCCGCGCGGCCTCGTCCAGCTCCAGCAGGCTGACCCCGACGCCGGCCGCGTCCCGCGCGGCGGCGAGGGCGTCGGCGACCACGCGCCCGGCCTCGCGCATGGCGTCCAGCGCGGCGTCGTTCTTTATCTCGACCATGGCGTGGCTCTCCCTCGGCTTCCCAATTACTATACCGGTATTAGTATCACGCTCATGGTTCGCACTCCACTGACCCCCGAGGAGCGCCGCCGCGGCGAGCGCTTCGGCGCCCTGCTGCGCGCCGCCCGGGGCGAGCGCAGCATGACCGACGTCGCCGCGGCGGCCGGCATCTCCGCCGAGACCCTCCGCAAGATCGAGACCGGCCGCGCCCCCACCCCGGCCTTCTTCACGATCGCCGCCCTGGCCGCCGCCCTGGGCATCTCCCTCGACGCCCTGGCCGGCTCCTGCGCCGCGCCCGGACCGGAGGCCCCGGCGGACCCCGCGGCCGACGCGGCGTAGCGCGTACGGTCAACTCCCGTACCCCGCACCGCCACCCGACCCGGTGAGTCCGCCGCCGGCACGCCGTAGCCGCGGCCGACGGCGGGCATGGCGCAGCCATGACGTACGCGAACGCCCCCGCCGGGAGCCCGCACGGCGGCTGGGAGACGCGCTACCGCGCCGCGCTCGGGCGGGCCGGCGGCCGCGGGGAGGCGCTGCTGACGGGCTCCGCGGCGCTGGCGCTGTACGGGTTCCGCTGCGTGCCCGCCGCCGCGGACGTGCGCGTCGTCGACGTGCTCGTACCGGCCGCCCGGCGCCTCACCCCGCCGCCCGGGGTGCGCGTCCACCGTCCCGCGCGGCGCCTGCCGCCGCCCGTCCGCCTGCCGCCCGGGCCCGCCACCGCCACCGTCGCCGACGCCGGCGACGAGATCAAGGTCTTCACCGCGGACGTCACCCGCGACCAAGTCGGATCGTAGCCATGTCGTTCTG